>CAMVFC010000036.1 GCA_947166655.1 uncultured Prevotellaceae bacterium | reverse complement strand
CGGGCATTGGCGAGGAAGCGTTCCGTAGCTGCTCCCGTCTCGCCTCCGTCACCCTTCCGGCAGACCTGGTCAGCCTCGGTGAGCGCGCTTTCTACCATTGCTCCAGCCTCGCCTCCGTCGTCATGGGCGACCGTGTGACGCGCATCGAGAGCTCCACCTTCGAGGGCTGTTCCGCCCTCACGTCCGTCTCCCTCGGCCATGGCGTGACCACCATTGGCGAGCGCGCCTTCTCTGTCTGCTCCCGTCTTGCCTCCGTTGTCCTCCCGAACAGTGTGACCACCATCGGCAGCCAGGCCTTCCTCTGGTGCTCCCGTCTCGCCTCCGTCACCCTCTCCGACAACCTCACCAGCATCGGCGAAGGTGCTTTCTCCGACTGCTATGCGCTCGCCTCCCTGAAGCTTCCGAAGAGCCTTGTCACCATCGGCGAGGGAGCTTTCTCCGCCTGTTCCGCCCTCACCTCCATCAGCATCCCGGCCCATGTGGCTACTATCGGGAAGAATGCCTTCGACGGTGTCGACCTCGCTGAAGTGTTTTCGTGGGTGGAAGAGCCCTCTGTCATCGTGGGAAAAGACGACCGGAAACGCTGCTTCAGTGTAGGCACCTTCGATAATGCGCTGCTGCACGTGCCGGCCGGCACCATCGACAAGTACCGGGCGGCGGAAGGCTGGCGCGACTTTGTCCATGTCGAGGAATTCGACCCGGCTGGCGTGAGCGCCCTGCGGGCCATGCCCTTCCGGCTTCAGCGCACGGCTGACGGCTTCGCCGTGTCGGGCGTCAAGGCAGGCACGCCTGTTGCCGTCTACGACCTCAGCGGGCACCTCGTCGCCCAGACGGTGGCCTCTGCCGGCGGCATCGCCCACGTGGCGTGCAGTGCCAGCGGGCAGATGTTCCTGCTGAAGGTAGGCCGTCTCGCCGTGAAAGTGGAGAAATAAGCCTGAAGAGGAGAAGAGGCAAAGGCCCTCTTCACGCCTGGAACGTCAACCTCCTCCGTCGCTCTTAAAAGTTACACGGCCTATGTGTAAACGGTTAGGCTGTGAAGCATTTTCCATAACATTTACCACTCTTAAAAGCTATGACCCTATGAAAACGACAAAACTGTTAAGCGTCCTGCTCTGTGCCGGACTGGCGTTGGTCGCCTGTGTCGATGACGAACGGAAAGACAGCGCTGAGGCGCGTCCCGTCGAACAAGAGTCTCCTTTCGAACTGCGTGCTCCACAGGCCAACTGGCCGCTGACGTCCGACCAAAAGGACCTGCAGAGTCGCCTCGATGACTTCGGCTTCCGGCTCTTCCGTCTGGCTGCAGCCCGGCAGGACGAGGGCAAGAGTCTGATGCTCTCGCCCCTCAGCGTGGACTATGCTTTCGGGATGGTCGCCCTGGCCTGTGACGGCACGCCGCTGCGCGAGTTCAATGCGCTCATGGGCTTGCAGCCCGATGACCGCGCTGCCGTCCATGACTTGCTGGCCAGCCTGATGACACAGCTGCCGGCACTGGATGCGGGCGTGAAGATGAATCTGGCCAACGCCTTCTACCTGAACGCTTCGCGATCCGACCTGCGTCTCAATCCGGATTATCAGAAACTGCTGCAGACGGCCTACGCCGCCGACTGCGAGGCGCTGGATTTCGAAAAGCAGAAAGCCACAGCCGACTACATCAATGCGTGGTGCAACCGCCAGACCAATGGCTTCATACCCAAGTTGTTCGATGCTGACGACATCGACACCAAGGTCGTGTCGTACTTGCTGAATGCCCTTTACTTCAAGGCTTGCTGGACCCTCCCCTTCGATAAGAATCTGACTCATGACAGGACTTTCAACTGCGAAGACGGCACCACCGTGCAGGTGCCGATGATGTATCAGAGCGGTCGCTTCCAGCGTTACGCAGACACCGACCTCTGTCAGGTGCTGCAACTGCCGTATTCCGACTTCCAGTCGCGCAATGCAGGTCAGGGCGACTTTGCCATGACCATCCTGTTGCCCCATGAGGGTAAGACCGTGTCCGACGTCCTTGGTGTGCTCTCGGCCGACTACCTCCGCCAGCTTCGCCAGACGTTCGCAGGGGAAAAGGAGGTCTGGCCCAACATAGCGCTCGGTCTGCCAAGCTTCGAGACGCAGACGACCACACAGCTCACACCTCTGCTGCCCGCCCTCGGGCTTAGCTCGTGGCTCGAAGGTCCTATCCGCGGGATGGTGCAGGAACTCGACGGAACGCCGCACAGCGTGATGGTGTCCAAGGCTTTTCAGGCGGCGCGTATCAAGGTCGACGAGGCAGGCACCGAGGCTGCTGCCGTCACTGCTGTTTCTGTGGCCGACGGGATGCCGCATGAAAATCCGACGGTCTTTGTTGCCGACCATCCCTTCGTCTACCTCATCACCGAAGAGAAAACCGGCACACTCCTCTTCATCGGTACCTACATGGGCGACTGACAGACGACCTTCGGCCTTTTCAGCGGCCTGATTCTCGCGGCCGTCACACCCCAAAGTCTTAACAGATTTGTTTGACGATTCGCGAATCGTCAATTAACGATTCACGAATCGTCAAACTCCTTGGCCGGGAATCGGGGCTTCCTGGGTAGGGCCTTTCAGGGCATAACAGCAAGCGTCCGCACCCACAAGGCAGTGGGTGCGGACGCTGTGTCAATGCAGTCTGAGAGAAGTCTCTCTTAGTAGGCGATTTTCTTGCTTACGGAACCGGCCTGACGGCTGATGTAGATGCGTCCGGGCACGAGGGTCTTCACCTGGCGGCCGTCGAGCGTGTAGTAGGCGGGACGGTTGTCGGTGTTGCGTAGGCTGTTAACGGCGGTGAGGACGCTCTTGGACTTGATGGTGTAGGTCTTGGCGACGGACATGTCGGCGTTCACGACGAGAACGGTGCAGTGGCAGAAGCCTTCTTCGTCCAGCTCTACGCTCTTGACGATGTGAGCCGTGGTGCCCTCGACCGTCACTTCGATGTCGTCGGCCGTGAGCTCTTCGTTGATGTCGATCTCGTACTCCGTCTGTTCGGCGTTGAAGTCAGGCACTTCCTGTCCCTTGACCTTCAGGCCGGTGACCTTGGCGTTGTAGATGAACTCGATGTCATCTACCAGCACCTCGTCTTTCTCGCTGCCCTGACCGGCATCAGCATTGGTGGAGATGGTGATGAGCACGGCTTTCGGCTCCACGGCATTCTCGGTGTAGACGAAGGGCGCGGTGACGCGTACCCACTTGTCGCCGGTGGTGGCGATTTCGTTGTTCTTGGCGCGTGCCACGACGTTGGTGTACGTACCGTTCTCAGGGTCCTGATAGCGTGTGCCGTCGGTGATGGCTGCGCTGATGGTGGCGTAGGGGTGCGCCGCGTTGGCCGTGCCTTGGTTGAACTTCACCCATACGGCGATGGAGTCGGGACGGGCGTACATGGGCGTGTAGAAGGGGTCGCCGTTGCCGTCGACGTCCTCAGAGCTCATGTCGAGGTAGGCATGGTTGGCATCGTCAGCAGCACTCGCGGAGCCTGCGTTCATGCGGCCTGTGGTCATCGTGCCGTTGGCGACGATTTTAAAAAAGATAAAATTCATTTCCGTTGCGAAGATGCGCGCGCTGGCCTCGCCGGAGTGTGCATCGTCCGATTTTTCGATGTGGTGGCCGGCCGAGGATATGAGGGAGCCTGTGCCGCTCTCGAAGGAGTGCCAGGCGTTGGGCTCCATGTAGTTGCCGGTGGAGGTGTGCCAGAACTCGAAGCTCGGGTTGGGCATCTGGTAGCCTTCGCCGATAGCCACTTGGATCACCTGCTGCAGGGTCTCCGTCATGTCGATGTCGAGGAAGCAGCGCAGGTGTCCGCCCTCTATCTTACCGCGCAGCTCCACGGGCACGGGGGGCAGTCCCTGTGCCATCCAGAAGGGTACCTGGGGGTCGTCGCCGTCGGTGATGGTGACGACGCGCGAGGTGATGAGCAGGGTGGCATCGCCATCCTGGCAGGGGGTGATGTCTTTCAGCTCGACGTTGCCCACGCCCATGGGGCCCTGGTCGCTCTGCAGGACGAAGTTCTTCAGCGTGAGGTTGTAGAGACCGTCGGCCTCTTCGATGGTGATAACGGCCTTCTGCTCGGACGAGACACCGTTGACAGAGATGGTGATAGGCACGTTGTAGTCTGTGGCGTGGGCAGCAAGGGCTGTCACGGCAGCAAATAGAAGTGTAAAGAGTTTCTTCATAAGTTTTGCTTTTTTTTAATATGTTTGTTTGAGGTTATTGAATTTAGTTTGTTTCGATTAGCGTATTCTGTAGAAGAGCCCGAGGGTTCCGTAGATGGGGTAGAGGGTCTGCTGAACGGCCTTGAATTCGCTGCGGTGGATGCCTGTGAGTCCCCATGCGAGGTCCAGCGAGAGTCCCGCCTGTCGGTAGAAAGCCCAGTCGGCGCCGATGTCGATGCCTGCCTGCCAGCGGCGCATGTCGTCGGAGAAGTCGTAGGTGGCCCATTCGCCTTCTTTGTCGCCCATCACCACCTTGGCACCCGTGGGGGTGTCCTTGCGCAGATAGCCCGAGAAGGCGTAGCCGGAGAAGTCCTTATTGAGCAGCAGCGATACGTAGGGGCCGCCGCGCAGCTGTATACTCTGGCCGAGCGTGTACGTCAGCTGGACGGGCAAGGTGAGCATACGCTGGCGCACCTTCTGGCGGACGTGGCCGGTGTACAGTCCTTCCAGCTCGTCGGCGTCCATCTTCACCTGCATGTGATAGCCTTTGGTGGTCACCTCGCCGTCCATGTCCTTTATCTCGAAGTGCAGACCTGCCTGCAGGCCGAGTCTCTCGGTCAAGGGCATCATGGCGTCGAGGCCCACCATGAAGTTGGGCGTCAGCCGGAAGGATTCGATGCTTCGGATGCTGGCAGGCAGGCCCAGGGGAGCCGTACCGCCGATGCTGTAGCCTGCGCGCGCCTTCAGCTGAAGATCGCTGAGGCTGTATTGTGCCTGGACGGGGCGTGCAGCGAGCAGTGCCAGACAGACCAAAGCGATGGAAAAGGCTGTCTGCCTGAACTTCTGCATGTGCGTGGAGAGCTTCATAACGGATTATCGAATTAACGTATTAACGATTTAACGGATTAAAGACCTATCCCCCTGATTCCTTCCGTGAGGGAGGGGAGGTGGCTGGCGCGCAGCTTTCGAGCGATAGCGAGGCTCTTTCCCTCACGGTAGAGCGGGGAGAGGTTCTTCTCCCGTCCCTCAAGGGAGGGGTCGGGGATGGGTCTTTCACTTTTCATTTTTCACCTTAAACGAGATGACCACCTGGTCGATGTAGAGCGTACTGCCGACAGAGCCCTCGAAGGTGTCGCCCGTCTTGCTCGACGAGAATACCAGTGCCAGGTTGTAGCCGCGGTCGGCCAGCAGCTCGGCGTCGATGGGTTCGGTACCCTCGAAGTTCATCTCGAACGGCTGCCACTCGGTGGTGGCAGGTAATTCGGCCACCTGCGCCTTGCGCACGATGTAGGGACTGCTGAGCACGTCGTCGCCGTGGAGCATCACTTCGTTGCCCTCTGCGTCGTGGTTCAGGTACAGCACCGCGTAGATGCTGGGCTCGTCGGTGCGGTCGGGCACGGTCTTTCCGTCCTTGTCGGTGAACACTTCGCCGGGAGTATATTTGTAAAAGCCTCTCACGCGCACGGGTTCCTTAGTATAGGGTATGCCCATCTCGGTGGTCTGCAGCGTGTTTGTCAGGGCAAACTTGCTGTTGAAGTTCCCGAGGAAAAGGTTGCCGGCGGCGATGGGTTTCTTGAAAGCCTTTCCCCAAGAGCCCGTGGAGCGTGTGGTCAGACGTACGCAGTAGCCGTCGATTCCGTTCTCATCCGGCACGGTGGGGTAGTCGGATGCGGCGGCATTGGGGCTGGCGAACATGAAGCCTTCGTTACCCGTGGCCCAGATGAAGTCCTTCGATCCGTCGCCGGTCATGTCGTACCAGACGTAGAATTTGCCTTTGTTGTTCAGTTCAAAGCCCTCGAAGTCGTGGTGGCTGCCGGGCAGGGCTGCTTCGCGAAACTCCACCTTGTACGTTCGGTGCCAGGCGCCGTCCTCGGAAGTTACGGTGTACTCGACGGGACCGTGACTGAAATCCTGCTTGCTGCCGTTGGCGGGAACGATGGTGGCTCCCGGCGTGAGCGTAAAGCGGACAGGCATCGGCGGAAGGGCGGAGAGCTGACGGACGGTAAACGTCAGTTGGTCTGCGCTGGAGGATACATCACTGAGGCGCATGTCGGTCTCTTGACTGAAGTGCCGGGAGAGTTCCTCGCCCTCGACCCATGCTGCCAGGATGTCGCATTCAGTGTTCAGCGGTTCGTCCTTGATACACGATGCCAACAGTATCGTCAGCACGACTAAAAAATAGGGGTGTCTCATATCGTAATAAGGCTATTATCAAACGTGATGGTCAGATAATTGGTTGCAAAAGTACAAACTTATCAGCATAACAGCAAAAAAAATGATAAAAAAACGAAGTGAAAGGTGATTAAGTTTTTGGCGATTGTCGAATGGAACTGCTTTGAAGCTCTTGTTTCTCCGCTTTTGTACTCAAACGGATTTTGTATGATGTAATTCTTTGAACTATAGGATATTCGCTGTTTAGTTTGGCGCGTATTGAAAAGTTATTTAGATATTTTGAACGTTTTTGATAACTTTTTGACAGATTTTGATAATACATTTTTGCGATTTATTCCGACCTTTGGACGGTGAAAACAGAAAATATGCTCAAAAAAGCGTCGATTTATTCGCATTTTGTATAACCTAAACCACACTTATTCCCGCGCACTTGTGCGAAGAAAATATTCACGTAGCGGTTCGCCGCTGAAAAAGATTGACAGCAATGAAGAAGAAAGGCATACTGAGACTCATCTTGGCAACGATGCTCGTCGCTCTTCCTATGATGGTGCTGAAGGGACGCTCTTTCCCATCGGCCCTTCCGGAGACTGGCGGCTACAGTACGGTGGTCTTTGCACAGCTGCTGTGCGACTCCAACGATGTGACAGCCAACACAGACTACGAAGTGACTGCTTTTATTGGCGACGAAAGCCGTGCCAAGGGTAAAATCATGGCCTTGCCCGACGGCGCTCAGGTCCTTGTCTTCCGTGTCTGGGGCGACATCGGCGTGAAGGGCGAGGACGAGACGGGAAAGAAAATCACCTTCCGCCTGCATGACTGCGTCTCTGGTAAGGATTATGACGTTGCTCCTGATGAGGATATCACCTTCCGTGGCGACTATACCTATGGGATGCCCAGCGCTCCTGTGGCGCTCCGCTTCTCGTTAGAGCAGGGTGTGCCCATAGAAAGCCTTACGGCAGGAAAAGACCACCTCTTCGTCTATCTGGGTGAGATAGATATTCGCGAGCGTCTGGACTCCCTCATCAGCGTTCTGCCTGCTGAAAGCAAGCAGACTTATCATTGGGAAGTGGAGCAGGAGTCGGTGGACCAAATGCTTACCATCAATGATGAATCTGGACTTATTGATGCTGTCAGCGAGGGCGTGGCCACTGTGGTGGCCGTGGCTGACGCCGACCCGAGCGTGCGCAGTGCTGCAGTGAAAGTCACTGTGGTGAACCCGGCACGCTCATTGGCCTCTAATCAGGGAAGTACGACTGTGTACATAAACGGACTGGGCAGCCACGACGTGAGCGACGAGGTGAATGGCCTCATCTTTATCGGTCCACGGGGGTATAGCAGTATCCGTGTCAGCTACGCCAGCAGCGACCCGACCGTGGTTTCCACCAGCCGCGATGAGTCGAGCGGTCTGCAGACGTTCTTGGCGCACAAGCCTGGAACGGCTGTCATCACGACCGCACTGACCTATCTCGACTGTTTCACAGAGTCTGACACCACCATCACCATGGACGTTACGGTCTATGTCTCGCTGCCCATTACAGGTGTCGTAGCAAGTGCTAAGGCGTTGACGGTGGACCGTGATTCCCTCTGCATACTCACGCTGACGGCTCAGCCCGAAGGCGCTGTTCTCGCAGCGGAGCACGTCAGTCTGTCCCTCTCTGACGCCAACATCGCGCGCATAGGCGATTTTGAAATCAAAGAAGGAACCACTTCGGTCGAGGTGCCCGTTGAGGGCCTGTTCCCTGGAACGACATCTGTCCTAAATGTCTTTCAGGCGGGCGGTCAGCCGCAGGCGCTCACGACAGTTGACGTGGTGGCACCCCTGAAGCTGAAAGAAGGGTGGCAGTGGATTTCTCTTTACCTTCCCGCCACGATTACCGGGGAGGCCTTGGAGGATGCCTTCGGTCAGGCTCTTACCGAGGTGCGTTCGCAAAGTCAGTTCCTCTTCAACGACCCCGACTACGGCTATATAGGTTCGCTCTACGACAACGGCCTGCATCGGGACGTATGTTATAAGATTAACATGGCGGCGGACGCCTCCCATGTCTTCGACCGCCCTGAGGGTGCTCTGGAACCCTACGCCGGAGGCACCGTTTCTCTGAGCAACCGCTGGACCTGGCTGGGGAATCCTTATTACTGCAATCATCCTCTCGAGGGTTATGTCAGTGGTGCCCAGGAAGATGATATGATTGTGGGTAAGGATGCCTTCGCCGTCTTTAGCGATGGACGCTGGGACGGTTCGTTGGAAGCCTTGCGCTATGGCGAGGCCTATCTGTATTATGCAGATCAGGGCCTCACTACCTTACAGCTCAAGGAGGAGGGCTACATAAGCGATGTCCCCGTGGACGAAGCCGATGAGGAAGAACTCGGCGAAGAGGAAGAAGAGGTCGGTGACGAGGAAGTCAGTGCCGCTCCGGCTTATTATAAGAAAGGTACTTCGTCCGACAGGTCAGCCTTCACGCCCTGCAACGGCCGCCGTTTCATGGATAACATGTGTGTGATAGCAGCCCTCGGTGATGGCTTCTCCGCGACGGGCGATAGCCAGATAGGTGCTTTCGTCGGCAACGAATGCCGCGGTACTGCCCGCATCAAAGGGGGACGCTTCTTCCTGACGGTGCACGGCGATGCAGGGGAGACGATTCGCCTCAGACTCTTTGACGAGAACTCCAATGCGTACTACGACATTCAGGGGACGCTGGAATTGCAGCCCCTCGTGGGTTCGACGAGAAGTCCCCTTCTCGTCCAAAGAGGCGGCAGTGACACACTGGTGCTGGGCGTCAGCGAGCAGGAGTCGGAAGACTGCTACTATACGTTGCAGGGCCTACGGCTGCGGCAGGCCTCACGAAAAGGTATTTATATTCACAAAGGGCATAAAGTAGCTGTCAGATAATGATCTGATAAGCTGTTCCCCTCAAAAAGACCAATATTATGGATAGGCAAACATACGACGGTGCGGTATACCGAGGTCCCTCTGTCAGAACGCTGCTCAGGCTTGCAGTCCTCGTACTGGCACTCCACATTCCTCCCCTGTGGGGAAGCGGAGGGGCCTTTGCCCAAAGTATAGATCAGATTGCTAAGAGCGACCCCTTGATCATCACGGGTGCCATAGGCACACAAAATACCTTCTACCACTCGTCCACTGGCTATGACGGACGTGCGCAGTTGTCCAACACGCTGTATGTCAATTTGGACATCTCGTTCTATGGAATCAATATGCCATTCTCGTTCTACCTGAGCAACGGAACCACCTCGTGGAGTTACCCCTACTTCTCGCTGAGTATGAGCCCCTCCTGGCATGACTGGACCTTGCACCTCGGCGAGCGTTCGATGTCCTTTTCAAATTATGTATATAACTCGCCCTTCTATGGTGTGGGCGTGGAATACGGTGGACATAATATCCGTTTCGGCGCTTTCTACGGACGTTTGAAACGTGCCATCAGTGACGACCCGACCGACCCTGCCGCACGTTCGCCGCAGTATTCACGCTACGGCTGGGGCTTCAAGATAGGCTACGGCACGGGTAAGAACTATCTTGACCTGTTTATCTTTAAGGCTAAGGACCGTATCGGAAGCATCGATGATTATTGGCAGAATACCATCGTACCGCAGGAGAACCTGGCTATTGGCGTAAAAGGTCGTGTCAGCTTCTTGAAACATTTCTCACTGACAGCCAATGCTGCCACCTCCATCTTCACGTACGACACGCGTGCCGAAGGTGTGCCCGATAGCATCATCGGCAAATGGGGCAAACTGTTTGATTCCAAGTATACCAGTAATGCTCGTTTCGCTGGCGATGCAGCGCTGAACTACAGTATGCGCAATTTCAATCTCTCATTGCAGTATAAATACGTGCAGCCAGGCTACGCCACCTTGGGTACGGGCTACGTCAGTAATAACTACAGAAGCTTCGGACTCGGAACCAACCTTTCGCTCCTCAAGGGACGTGTGACTTTGAACGGCAATTTCAATCACCAGCAGGATAACCTCAGCGGCGAACAACTCTATACGACCAAGGGACTCGTCTACAACGCAGCCGTGAATTGGCGTCTGAATAATGCCCTCAGCCTGAATGCCGCATACAACGGCTACCAGCAGCGACAGACCGATGGCACGGCAAAGGTGAACGACAGCACCAAGGTGGACCGCCTGATGCACAGCCTCACCTCGTCGGCTAACTATAGTATCCAGGGAGATCAACTGATGCACGCTATCGGCGTGAGCTACAATTTCTCGAAGAACCTGGACCGCAACAAGATAAACAAAGGAGCAAGCGATGTGACAACCCACGCCGTCGGCACCAACTACACGCTGAATGTCGAGCCTTGGGAAATGGCCTTCTCCGTGGCCTACAACCATCAGAACTCGAAAAATGCCAGCGGAACGTTCACAACCAATATGTTCTCGTTCGGTACGGGACGTGCCTTCCTGGAAAACAAAGACCTGCGCATCGATGCCAGCCTCAGCTATGCCATCAATGATGCACAGGGCACCAAGACCAACACTTTCGGTGGCTTCCTCTCTTCAAGCTATGCCATCAAGGATGTGCACCAATTCAGTCTTTCGGCCGGATACAACCACTACACGCAAAAATTCACTTCTGCCAGCGAAAGTGCCACCACCAAGAACTGGGACCTCAGCATAAGTTTCAACTATAGCTATACCTTCACGCTCTTGGAAATTAAAAAGAAAAGCAAGAAGTAGCAGAACCAGATAAAACGAGATAGATTATGTCAGCACTACATACCTTTTACAAGCAGTTTAGCCGCGCCTCTCTGGTCGTCACCCTTCTGTGCACAGCACTCTTCGGGACGAGCCTTCGCGCAGTTGCCTCTAACGAGGTGATGGTGAGCCTCAGTTCGCTCTATGACATTATGCCCCCGGAGGCCAGCGTCTATAAAGAGACACCGGAGAAGTTCTTTGTGGTGAATATCAACAACCCGCAGGATCACAATATGATCGTCTATCTGACGATGAAGATTGAGAAGGTCTCGGGCGAGAAGTTCATCATGGAACAGAAGGTGACGGCACGTCCGCAACCCATGTTTGCCATCGCGCTGCCGCCTTCGACATCGGTGACGCTGACGTCCACGCAACTGCACAACCATTTCCGTCACCTTTCGCTTGGAAATTTCAACATCACGGGAACGCTTCTTGGCAACGTGATGAGCAACAATTTCGGACTGTTGCCCGAAGGGGATTACAAGGCCACGCTGACAGCCTATGAATACATCCCTGGCGAGGTAATCGTCGAGAAAACGAAGGAAGCTATCAGTGACCCGTCGCTTTCGACTACATATTTCAAGATTTGCTACAGCGTGAAGGCACCGGTGCTGCAAGTGCCCATGGGCGTAGCCAAGATGAAAGACCCGAATGCTGAGGAGGAAAAGGTGCCTGTCTTCGCGGGCGTCGACTATGAAATCCCTGAGATAAACTTCGGTAATGTCAACACTTGGACCTGGCTGCACCTTATGGAGGTCTGCGGACAGTTGCCCAACATGAACTATGAGCTGGAATTCTATAATATGAAGAACGGCTCCAAAGGGTATGCAACGAGTCCCGAAAACGCTATCGTGGAAGGCAACGACCGCGTGCTGCTTTATCCAGGTACGCTTGGACCAAAGATCGTTAACATCCAGTCGGCAACTTTCTCTGTACCCAACCCTAAATCTTATTTCCAAGAGGGTGAGTATTATGCTGTGCGCGTTCATGCGAAGCCCGTGGGAGGAACGGCCGGTTCGTCCAACACCAAGATGGCTAACTATCGCATGTACGAGAACGACGGTTACAGCCGTCCCATCGTCGTGAGGGCTACTTTTGAGGGCGAGAACCAACCTGGCGATATCATTATTCCAGTGGTTGAGCAGGGAGACGGATGGAAAGCCACGGTCACACATCCCAAACTCACTTTCCCCGATAATGAAGGCAACTGCTTCGGCGCCGTGTACGTGGAAGCAGGAAAGGATTACGAAGCCACGTGGGAGAAACCAGAGTTTGTGGAGGGCGATCGGGCCTTTGCTGAAAAATTCGACTATACCTATAATATAAATATATATAAGGCGTCGGCGGACGCAGCAACCTTTGACGAGATCGTTAATGACGAGAATAAGCCGCTCTACTCCGTCAGCGAACTGAAATTCAAGGACGGCGAAGCGCTCAAGCACAAGGTGCCGTGGGAGAAACTCATGGCCGATGAAGACCTTGGCATCTCCCTCGGTGGACATTATTTCATAGAGGTGACAGCCAATCCTGTGCCCAAACCGAAGGAGGGGCAACTTCTCTTCTGTGCACGCGGTCAGAACTGCTGCATGTATACGATGTTCCTCACAGAGGATATCCTCTACACCGACTGCGATGCTATCATTGATTATCCAGACAAGGAGGCCGTCAGCTATGGTGAAACTATCGAGAAGAAGCGGGCCGAGTTCAACGGATTCCATGTGGTCTTCACCAACCTGAAGGCTACGGACGAGTCTAAGAAGACCTATTCAGGAACGGGTTATGTCAAATGGCAGCCATTGGAGATGAGTACTTATATCGCTATGTCCTTCACAGGCATTCGCCTCAATAAGAACATGCAGGTCATCGCAGGTACAGGTTCGGCACGTAAGATGGCTAACAGCGATGTTATCCCCTATGAGCTTATTGACTATGCAGCAGCCAAGGCAGGCAACTGGGTGAAGAGTACTGACGCTTATAAAGACCTCTCGGAAGCTGCTTCTGTCGTAGGCGAAGCCGTGCAGCAAGCCGCACAATGGGTGGATGGAAAGACAGGTGTCGGCGCTGAGAATAAGCTCAACGAAGCACAGAAATCTGCCAACGCCAAGGTACAGCAGCTCTATGATGCCCATGTTACCAAATGGCGTAACCCCGATGAGGTGGCCAAGGCTTGCGGTGACTATTGGACCAAATATATTATGCCGGGTCGCAACTATGGCAACACGGCCCTCAATTGGATAAAGGGCGGAGAGTATGATGATGTGGACACTGATGCCAGTCCCACCTTCCTGCCTATAGGACTGCCGCAGAGTTTCCTGCCCGACAGTCTTGATATGGATTTCCAGGTGATGAAGTTTGAACTGTCCACCACGACGGCTTCCGTAGGCGTCGCCGCTTTCTTCTATATGCCTGATGCCGTGCGCATCGACAAGGCTGGTGAGGAAGTGAAAGACGGTACGCGCCTGAGCACCGTCCTGGCTTTCGTCGCTCCGAGACTCTGTGTCAAGCCGCAGGAGATCTGGGCTAAGGAGGGTGAGTTCGGACTGCTCTACGACTACAGCATCAAAGATATGAGCACCGGCTACACCTTCACGTTCCTGGCGCCTACCGACTACACCCGTCTGAACGATGGCTGTGCCATCCATTGGGAGCAGGTCGAGGGCAAGACCAAGTGCAATATGATGGTGCTGGACGCTAAGATGACCATTCCTGGTCTGCTCAATGAGGATCGTTCGCGCATGGCAGAGCTGCGTCTCGGTGCACGTATTGATAACTGGAGTGACTGGTTGGCTTGGATTACCATGGATGCCTTCCAGCTCGAAGACCTCGACGGTTATGTCTTCAATGTGACGGGTGCCAACGGTATTCGTCTGGACCACTCACGCGTGAAGAACCCCGACCTGAAGGATGAGTCGGGCACACCAATCACCATCAGCTCTATCTTCAAGGACATTCGCCGAGGAGATGAAACAGGAAAGCGAGGCTACGACTGGGCGAAATTAGGATTCAAGGGTGTTCCTGAAGGCAAGGATCCCATGAATTGGATGGGCCTTTATGTCGATGAAATCTCCATGACCTTCCCCAAGGCCCTCGCCATTACGGACAAGTCCGACGAGAAAGCAGGGCCGCTGAAGCTGGGACTGCGTAACCTCTTATGGGATAAGTCAGGTGTGAGCCTCACGGCTTTCGTGGGGTCAAGGAAGAATCCTGTGGTGAAACTTGAAACGGGTCGTCTCGGCGGATGGGCTCTTAGTCTTGACGAGGTAGGTGTGAACGTACTGCAGAGCAATTTCAGCGACTGCCATTTCAATGGAATGTTCGAAGTGCCGCTCCTCGATGGCACATTTGACTACGAGTGTAAGATGAATTACGTGGTGGGCGACGAGCTGGGACAGCTCTATGCACAGCACAACATCGGTGCCGGAGATAACAAGGAGAAAAAACTGCACCTGACCTTCACCACACAGCAGCGCGATGAGATGAATCTCGACTTCTGGCTGGGCAGCCTTAACTTAGACAAGAACGGCTCGTGGTTCAATATCGACTATTTGGATGGCGATACTCAGGTGGAATTCATGGCCAGCGGTACTGTCACTCTTGGAGAAGCCAACGAGAACAAGACAGGCGGAAAGGTGGGAGATATTCCTTTCGACATCCCCGGAGTACGCTTCGCCGGTCTGCGCATGGCCAACTATAAGTACGACACCAAACGTGATTTCGCAAAGACCTATGCCGAGAAGCTCTCGAAAGGCGTTTACAAGGACAGCAAGACCTTTAACGCGACAACCTTCCAGTCTGGACTGAACAAGGAACTCTCCGAGGCTGACTTCGAAGGTGGCAGCGTAGACTATCCCTTCTACTTTAATATAGGTCGATGGAGTCTCGCCTCAGAAGAAAAGAAGATGTGGGGCTTCCCCTTGCGCGTCAAGGACATCGGTGTCGATACCGATACCAGCAACAAACGCATTGGCTTGAAGTTCACGGGCGAACTGGGACTTGTCGGCAATGGTAAGGACACCGATGGTGATGGCGAAAAAGACAGTTGGGCCCTCACCGCAGGAGCCGGCATGACCATCTGGGCCAAGTACGACTTCAAGGGCTTCAACGATTTGGGTAGCGCTTCCATCAGCTATGACACCTTTACGTTCAACAAGCTCTATTTCGACGGAGCTTTCGGCGGTGGACTTGTCACGGTGAAGGGCGAACTCGAATGGGAAGATACCGACGAGAAGAAAGGTTACAAGGGAGACCTTACCTTGGGCGTGAAGGAACTCTTCGATGTCACCGTAGCCGGTGGCATCTGGGACATGAAGAAAGAGAACTACAAGAACGGATACTTCTATGCCAATGTGGGCGACGTCAACATACCTTTAGGACCTACGGGTGTCATCCTCAACCGCTTGTCGTGCGGTTTCTTCTGGAACCGAACCATGCCAGCCAATACCAAGCTGGACGACAAGGAGAAGTTCCGCGAGGCCATGGCCAGCGGCGGTACGCCTCGGAACAAATGTTTCGGTCTGACCTTCGGGCTCGGACTGGCATTCGCCAACGAGACACTCTGCAGTGGCGACTTCAACGGCTTCATGGCCTACGACCTCAAGAACGATGCCCTCTCGCGCCTCACCTTGTTGGGTGACATGGACGCTCTGAAGGGTCCGGAAGCCAAGAAGGGTCTGCTCAATGCACGTGTGAAGATAGACTATGTGGATAACGTAGCCGACGTGCAGACAGCGAAAGAAAAGATAGCTGCTGGAGACAAGAACACACAACCAGTGGAGCGCTGTCAGAGCTTCACACTCAGTGCCACCGTAGACTTCAAGGCCGATACAAAGGAAGCCCTCAACCAGTTCCTTGGAGATGGCGTCATCGACAAGCTTGAAGGCACGCTCACCGAAGCTGCCAAGAAGGTGAAAGAAAGCGGTATGGCCGAGTTCAGTGCTGATAAGGCTGACGAGGACAACAAGGGCGATGGCAAGACTTCTGGCAAAGACAAAGCCAAGAGCAACCTCTCTGCATCGGCAGGTGCCAGCTTCAGCTTTGAGTTCCAGCTTCGCCATTATAAGGACTCAAAGCAAACGAAGTGGCACGTCTACCTCGGTGAACCCGCACGCGGCAAGCGATGCGAAGTCGTGTTTATCGATTTCAAGTTCGACGTCACACTGCTCAAAGTATGGGCAAAGGCTTACGCCAATGCCTACCTCTGTCTGGGCAACGAGTTGCCTAAGGATGCCAATGGGGTAGAGGGCGGTCTTCCTGCACTCCCAGATAAACTCATTAAGATTTTGGATGGCGGGGACAGCAAGTCCAGCGAGAATGTTGAGACACAGGGCGTCGGCGGTAACCTGCAGGCCGAACGCGCTAAGCAGATTCAGAGTGGTCCTTCCGGCAAGGGCATCAAGGGTGGTATTCAGTTTGGTGCTGAACTTGGTGCAGAGTTCGGTGTCGAGATACCTATCGGCTTTGTCAATGCTGGTGCCCTCGTGGGCTTCGATGCCGTGTTGAAACAGTATGGCGACTGCGCTTGCAGCGACGGCTCGCAGCTTGGTGGCAAGAATGGTTTCTATGCCATGGCACAGATCTATGCAGCCCTCTGGGGTTCGGCTGGCGTAAGCCTCAACTTCGGTTTCTGGCGAGGCGACTTCCCGTTGGTTGATGTTGCCTTCGGTGCTGTCCTCAAGGGCGGCTTCCCCAACCCCACATGGATTTATGGTAAGATGCGTGTGAAGGGTGAGGTCCTCGGTGGACTGATTTCCTTTAACAAGGCGATGGAACTCCGTATGGGTAAGGTCTGTGTGCCCGAGGTGGGTTCGCCGCTCGATGATATCGACATCTTCAGTTCCTATACAGTGGGTGATGAAGACAAGAATGTAGGTTGGGGCAGCAAGGGTGACGGCAAGGGTGCTACGCTGGCCGATCCATACGTCATGCCTTCGTTCACTACTAATATGAATATGGACAGCCAACTGCGTCTGGTCGACGAGAACGAGATGAACACCAAGGCGGGTCTGGACGGCGATGCACGTGCTGCGCAGGCGTCCTCCACCAAGACCTTCGTGTTCCACCTCGAGCGCAACGCCACGCTGCAGGCTTATTCCAACTCTGGCAGTGCCCAGGGCGCACCGAAGTACTGCGACATGACGCCGGCACAGAACAGCCGCACCTCGTTCACGGTGAACACCGGTTCGTTCAATCAGTACCAGAACTACAAGCTCCATGTCCGCGGCTACGTCAAGCAGGTGCTTGATGGTCGTGAGCAGGATCCCATCATCCGCAACCTCGAGACCCATAAGGACGAGCAGAAACCGTGGGGCCAAGACCTCGACCTCTATTTCCGTACCGACAAGTGGAGCGACGACCTCTCGCAGGAAGTCATGCTCTTCATGCCTTTCGACGAGACGGGAGTCATCCTGCAGGATGCCGGCAATCCCTACTTCAGTATCGCCAATCCACGCTCGGATATGTTCAATTCGCCCGATAAGGAGTGGTACGTGAATATGGAAGTGAACCGTGGCACGAAGAATAGTCCTAAGTGGCGCTTCCCCGACATCCGGTACGACGCATCCGGCAACCGCCTCACCAGCGAACTATCCAAGTGGGAACACATCGGTGTCGAGCTGATTACGGAGTACAGCGGTTCGTCCAAGTTCTATACTGTGGCTCTCGTCACGGCGCCGGGTTCCACCTACAGCATTGAGAATAATACACAGTACCGTTTCTCGCTCTATAGCGTGGACAAGAAGCAGATGAACGATGACCTTAACAAGATTAAGGAGGTACGTAAGTCCATCGCTTCAGGCGAGGCCGATGTCGTAGAGACGCTCACCCTGCTGGCCTACGACGAGGACGGTAACATGACCGAACTGGGTAAGGACATGATGGCTTGGTACAACGAGCAGACCAGTGCCAAGAGTGACTTCTCCAGCAGCAAGGACCAGGTCGACCAGGCCATCACCAGCTTCCAAAAGAACAAGCTCAGTGACCTTCGTTACACCTCTCTGGAATTCCAGCGTGAGTTTACTACTGGTTATAGTAAAACCTTTGCTGAGAAGTTGAACTCTTATGATCAGATCTACTCCTCTCAGACGCTGAAGTTCCGTAAGAATACGGTGACCCGAAAGGGCGGTTCCATCACGGCACGCATCAAGGCGGGGTACGACCAGCTCTCAGGCTCCATTAATACGAACCCCTACCGTATGCTCAACTGGTGGGCTACCAAAGCTTGTGTGCCGATGATGCCGGCATATCGTCTGACGAGTAAATATGGTGACGAAAGTGTGTACTATATGAGAGATGCCAACCTTATTACCTACCATTTCGCAAAGCCATGGCACAACAATCCTGACCCGCCTGCCAAGATTTGGGGTGACTTTGATTTTGAGAAAGAGGTATCGCCCTTCTATGCTACAGCGTGGCGTACGCAGGGCAAGGGTACGTCTGTTTCGGGCAGGGATCTGTGCCAGAATATGGTGGATAGCGTGTGCAAGGCACTCTTTGCTGATGGGCGCTTAGCAGCCAATCTGCCGTCAGAACTCCGCAGCGTATGGAACTCGTTTGAGAAAAAAGCGCTCGGAAGTAATAAGACCACTGGCGTCAATACGATTCGGGACAAGAGCGTGAGCTGGTCATGGCTCACGGGGTCTGCACGCTGGGGATGGGATGAAAATGGCGATATTGAGGACCTTCGTGCTTACAATATATCCGTGTTTAATGGCCAATGTTATGGCTACGCTCAAGCCTTTTCGAGTTATGATACCTACTGGCAATTCCCCTACAACCAGATGTGTTGCATCCTGACGTGCGATGTATATTCCAATGCCAGATACAAACCTATCTGGGACATGTATGTCACACGCGATACTTACACAGGTGCCTCTTGGGGTAACTGGAATTTCCTTACGCGTCACCACTGGCCGAATACGGTGCGCCGTGACGCGACTGATGCTATCTACTGGATTGCCGGCGAGACGGCTCCCGATGGTAAAAGTTATCCTTTCAGTATGTCTGGTTTCCTGTCTACCATCAAGAAGCTGGTCTTCGAGGTGCGACGCCCTACGGGCTACGATGCGAACTCTGGCAAATACACGCTGCGTCCCAGTACGCGCTTTGGCAATACCGTTGATGTGTCGCAGAGCGTGACCTTGAAGGACAACGGCGGTACGTCACCTTCCGTGACCAAGAATGGTTCGCCCACCATGACGGAGGACAACAATGTTGCCTTCGACGATGTTAACTTCGAGAAGTACATCCTTGCGAATTTCGACCGCAACGGCAATGGAAAACTCTCGAAGGAGGAAGCCCTCCAGATCAGGTACATTAACTTTAATGGCCGCGAGAAAGGTGCCTCCAACGGCAGTCCCGTTGATATCTATAATCTTCATGGTATCGAGGCAATGACCAATTTGGAGAGCCTGAAGATGGACCGTGTGACGATTCGTTCGAAGGCTGACATCAACCTGAGCAGCAACAAGAAACTCAGAAGGATTCAGTTCACCTTCGGATGGACGGATAGAAATACACAGAACGGTATCCTGGAAATGCCTGACCTCTCAGGCCTGCCTGCCTTGGACAGCCTTTATATCAGTCATCACAGCACTTCTGCGGACGATATCCCGACCGACAAGTGGGGAGGCCTTTCGGGTAATATTGATGCCAGCACGCTCCCGAAATTGAAGTACCTCTCACTCCCGGGAAACAACCTTTGGGGTATCTATAATCTGGACAGCCAGACCCGTCTGGAATATCTGGACGTGGGCGGTAATAAAATTAGTGGAACCATCGATGCTTCGACGCTTCAGAATACCTACATCTATGCGGGTCAGCAGCATGAGATTGTGTCCAGAAGAACATACAAGATCAGTAATAGTTGGGTGACACTGAAACTACCTGTGGCCTATTCGCGCGAATCCACGCTGATATCGCACGGAGCCAAGGCCGGCAGCAGTTCCGGAAGCAACGACAAGACGAAGTACAACTACCGCGTGCAGGTCTCCAAGTCAACCAACTTGAAAGAAATGATTGCCCAGCTGCCCGACCGCAAGCTCATCACGTATATCGCACAGAATTACAAATCAAAGAGTAGCTTCAAGGATGGCTACACACTCGATGATTTTGCCAAGAATTATAGCAGTAGTTATTCAGATGTAACCATTGCCCGTTATTTCCTGAATTACTTCACGCTCAAGGAGGATGAAATCGTCAAGGCCTCCTCGCTCAATGTCAGTGATAAGGGCATTAAGTCGCTGAAGGGTCTCGGTAAGGTGATGCCGGCCTTGAGCTATCTGTACTGTAACAACAATGAGTTGGAGGAACTCGATCTGAGCGAATTCCCGAACCTCTACAACTTGTATTGTACTGGCAACCGCATTATATCGTTGGTGCTGGGCGAGAAACTCACATACGTCAACTGCTCGAGCAATGCGCTGACGACGCTCGATGCGAGCAAGGCTGTGAACTTGGTCAGCCTCTATTGCAACAAGAATGCCCTTACCGAGCTCGTGCTCTCTAACCATCCCAAGCTGAAGACCTTGGAATGCCGGAACAACCAGCTGAAGAGTCTTGACGTGAGCAAGTGCACAAGCCTCCTTAATCTGGATTGCTCCTACAATACCGATATGGCCCACATGGGCACCGTCGGAGGAGCCCTCTGGAAGGCACTCTACGTGCCGCAGAGCCTGGAGAAACTCGTTGCTCGCGGTATCTATGCCAACGATGGTTTCACCTACATGAGCTTGAACCTGCCCAACCTGAAGTGGTTGGATATGAGTGAGAATCCTACCATCACCATTTACGTTGGCACGACAGCTTCGGAAAAGCTTGAGCATCTCGACCTGCATAATACAAGCATCGACCGTCTTTATAGTAATACGAAGAACCTGACGTATCTCAACCTCTCCAACACCAAGTTCTATGGCAATGGTAACTACTATGAACGTAAGTTCGTGGTGGATATGACCTATTCCGACTGGCGCAACATCAAGACAATCGACGTCTCCGACACCGAACTCTACCGCGTGTACGTGAAGACTTACTCTTCCACTTATATGCCGGAAAACCTCTACGTGGGTGCTCCCAACCGCAAGTCGGGTGTGAAGGTAGAGTTGCAGATGGATTACCGTATTGCCGCTCAGTGGGAAAAGACGTGGAAGAAGTACGCGAAGAACCAATACGTCTATGCCCACTCAGGCAGTGGCACGTCTTGGGCCGCCACCAACACCACGGATATGAAGATGGAGTCGTTGTCGAAGAACGACGAGACGATGCGTCTCAACCTCGGCGAAGAGCTCTATACGCGCCTGAAGAAGAAGTATGCACCCTCCGACCGCTGGCTGCATACCGGAACCGTTTCTGCTCAGGTGAAGGAACTCGACTGCTCGAATCTGAACATCATTGACATCGACAGTATCGTCCTCTGGATGCCTAACCTGGAGAAGCTCGACTGCAGCCGCAACCTCATCAAGAAGGCCAACTTCTCGAAACTCTTGAAGCTGAAGGAGCTGAAGATCGGTCGTAACACTGAACTCAGCAGCCTGACACTGCCCAATAACAGTGTGACCTATGACGTCATCGATGTGAGCTATACCAAACTGTCCAGAATGTTTGTGACGAACCTGATGTATAACTGCAAGCAATTCATTGCTGCAGGAGTAGAATCGCTCAACGGAACGTTATATGTCAGAAACAATCAGCCGCTGACTTATGTCGATGTGCAGCATACGAACATTGAGATTGCTGACCTCTATTGTCCGACGCTCGAAACGTTCAAGGCCAACTACTGTCCCAATCTTTCGAAGGTCATGCTCGAGCGTGGAGCCAACAACTTCGACATCACCTGCGGAGGCGTCAATGCCGACGTGGAGGTGCAGCTGTACAACGAGAACCTGGCCAAGAAGTGGTTTGAGAAGGCGGCTGGCAACGCCCTGAACGAGCACACTAAGCCTTCATATCGCGTGACTACCACCGACAGCAAGACGATCTGGGTGCCCGTCACCTCGGTGAAGGGTGCCACAAACCTGGCTAACTTCGTTCGTAAGAACATCAACAGCTATCGTATTGCCGTCAAGGGGCAGAGGGTGAAGCTGACCTTGTTCGCTTCCGACCTGACAAGTTGGTTCTCCAACAGCTACTTCGAGGGCAACGACCATGTGGATCTGGAGATGGCGGTCAACGTGGCAGGTAGCATTAAATACTGTCCTGTCTCATCTGTTGACGACGGCAAGAACATCGTCGCTATGGCGAAGACACTCAACTCTTCCTCACAGCTTGACATCTCCAACAGTGGAGCTATCACGTTGACCTGCTACACTGCCGCCCAGTTGAAACAGTGGTTCACCACCTGCCACGACAGCCATGCAGACCACTCCAAGGTAAGACTGCGCCTGGTGTTCAAGGATCGTAAGGAGGCATTTGTCGATGTAGACCAGTCGAATTACGAAGGACGCGCCAAACTGCTTGACTTCTGTAAGAATATCAATGCAGACCAATATGGCCTCGCCTATGGATATATCTATCTCTACCTCACCGACTCAGAAAAGGAGGTATGGTATGGCAGATCCAGAGGCTATGATAGTAGTAATAATTTGGTGTATTTCAATTACTCTGCTGTAAGTACGGGTATTCGTATTGCCGGTTATGCCTACAGGCCAAAGAAATAGTCCCTTCGGGAACATCGTATCGACAGATTATGTTATAGAAAAGTAAATCGAAAGATATATGAATATAAGAGGTAATAAGATGTTCGTGCTTCCCCTCCTGCTCATCCCGCTGGGAGTGGGGGCTGCCTTCACAACTTTTGGGCAGCCGCAAGCGCTGTTCTCCAACTCGCTCACCGTGTCTTCCATGAACGATACCATCCCGATGCCCGAACCGTTCCCGCGCGACCAGGAGGCGGTAGGCGTCAAGACGACCCCAGACACCATCGTTCGGGACACCAAGAAGGATGAGAAGGAGCCGTATGGTTCCATTATGAATCCCTACGTGTTCCGCGCTGACAGTACCATCATTCCCGAGGATAGCCTGGCGCTGATCGACACGGTGACACGTCCGCGCATTGAGAGCTTCCCTCCCCTCGTCACGGCGCGTGCCTACGGCGACAGCGTCGTGCTGCGCTGGGCGTTTCGTGAGTTCGCTCCTTGGAGGCTCGCCCTGCAGTACGGTTACTGCATCACCCGCGTCGGCGACAGTGAAGAGGAAGGTTTTGACACGCTGGCCCATCGCTTCATGCCGCTCTCGCTGGAGCAGATGCAGCAGCGTTACCAGCCCACTGACTCCATGGCGGGTATGGCCGCTCAGGTGATGTGGAAGACTGGTAGCACGCTGGAGGATGCCATGAAAAATGCCAAGTCCACCGGTCAGGGCAATGGCATGTCGGCCATCATGGACCTCTATGACGAACAGCAGACGCGCTATGCCTATGCCCTGCTGATTGCCGAGTTCCGCGGCGACCTCGCCGAGGCTATGGCGCTGCGATTCGTTGACCGCAGTGCTGTGCCGGGCCACCACTACACTTATACCGTCACGCCGCTCATCCCTGCCGACGAGTTGTTGACCTCCATCGGTATGGTGGAGGTGGATAATGTCCCCTACGTCCATCCTCCCTTCGAGCCAGAGATTCATGACAGCACCAGTTCGGGCAAGGACATCATTCTCTACTGGCCGCTGAATGCCGGAGGCTACACCGCCTACGATATTGAGCGCCGCACGCCCGACGGCCCGTGGGTGCAGCTGAACAAGCACCCCTTCATCACCTATTCCACCGAAGACCGCCCCGCTTATGAGAACCAGTTCACCGACAAGGTGGAAGAGACGGGTTCCTACGAATACCGCATCCGCGGCTACGACAGCTTTGGCGAGAAAGGTCCGTGGAGTCCTGTGCATCAGGCTACCCTCGGTGACATCATCGCTCCCCTGCCGCCCACCATCACTTTCATGGAAGTGGACCGCAGCGACAGTGTGGACGTCTATGTCGACATCCATTTCTTCAAGGACACGCTCGAGGCCGACCTCGAAGGCTATAAGATTTTCTATTATAATGAGGTGGCCTCCGAGGACTGGATTCCCCTGCACGACGATATCATCCCGCCGGGTGCCACCCGGAAGCGTGTGAAGATCAACGGCCTGCCCTCCGGTATGATTACCATCGCCAGTGTGGACAAAGCGGGTAATCTGGGTTCGTCGATGCCGAAGCCCATAGTGCTGGAAGACGTTGACCCGCCTGCCCCGCCTGCCGACCTGCGCTACACCATGCGACCCGACGGTATCGTGGAACTGCGCTGGGCGCCCAACCAGGAACGCGACCTGCGCGGCTATCAGCTCTATGCTGCCAACGACACCACCCACGCCTTCCAGCAGATAAAGGGCCTGGGCGTCATCCGCGACACCATTGCTTTCGATACCACTGTCGTCATGGGATTGAACCAGCGCTACATCTACTACCGCCTGAAGGCAGTTGACTACACGGGTAATTCCTCCGAGTTCAGCGACATCCTGCAAGTGCAGCGTCTCAGCTACGACAAGCCCATTGCCTGTGTTGTCGACTCCGTATGGCAGAACGACAGCACGGTGTTCATCGACTGGCGTACGCAGGCGGAGCACAACGTCATTGCCTATCGCCTGTATCGCCGTCAGAAAGATGAGAACTCCCCCTGGGTCATCGTGCAGGTGGTCGATGCCAACAAGGTGCAGGGCAACATCGTCCACACGCAGGACATGCCGCCCGTGGACCGCAAGAACCGTTATTTCTACGCCATCGAGGCCATCAGCACTGCCCACATCGTCAGCGACCTGAGCTACCCTGTGGGAGTGCGTCACCGTGGTTCCGACCTCATCGACGTGCCTCTGACGCTCTCTGCCTCCTACGACAGCAAGGCCCGCCAGATGACGCTCGACTGGGAAATCGCTGCCGGAACACCTGAAGGGTCGTGGTGCTACATCGAGATAGACCGCGGCAACGGACAGTTCGAGCCTTTAGCCAGCTTCGAGACCACCGACAAGCACGCTCGCATCGGACGCCTGAAAGGTGTCGATGTCGGCATGTCTGTCAATGTGCGGGCACAGTTGCGCTGGTTCGACGACCGCTTTAGTCCTGTGAGCAACGTAGTCCGCGTCGACGTCATCCAATAACCTATGAACGTATTAACGAAGTAACTTTTATTCGTCATTCGTCATTCATCATTCATTATCCTTCACCTTTTAACTCCTTGACTTCATGAACAGACCTCATATATCATTGCCGCGAAGACTGGCACCTGTGGTGCTCGGCCTTTGTCTGGGGCTGACGGCACTCACCTCCTGCGAGGTCATGATTGACGAACCCATCGAAGCACAACTGATGAAAATCGATCGTGACAACTTTGTTCTGATGATGGGAGACACCTGTCGCCTGAACATAGACTTCACGCCCCATGTAGTGACTAACCTCACGGCATTCTGGGAACTGATCGACAGTGTTGGTGTGATCAATGTCCTCGACAACGGTTCGGTCGTCGCCACTCAGCCCGGTGAGGCCGACGTGCGTATCGTGACGGCCAATGCTGTCCTCACGGACACCATCCACGTGCGGGTGATTGAGGACTGGCGCGAGCTCTACGACACCTATCCCTACGATATGTTTGTCTATGCCGACGTCAACTTCAAGAATTACCACAACGATGCCTCCGGTCTCCGCATCGGAGCTTTCATCGACGACGAGTTGCGAGGTTTCGGCGAAGTGCGCACCGACCATGGCGTCACCTACACCCTGTTCCGCATCTGGCACGATCGTCCCAACGGCGCGAAGGTGACTTTCCGCTATTACCTGCCTCGTGAGTATTCCACGGGCGACATGGAGTTCAGTATCGACTTCGACGAAGGCGTACACGGACGTTTGAACAACTTAATATCCATTACACGATGAGACAAATCTTTCTTTTCCTTCTTGCCATACTCCCCTCGTGCCTGTTCGCGCAGAGCGACGAGCAGCATTTCAACTCCTTGGTGATTACGCTCACCGACGGCACCACCGAGTATGTGCCCTTGAACACCGAACCCCGTATCACCTATCAGGACAGTCTGTTCGTCGTCACCACCTCCCATTTCACCAAGACCTTTCCGCGCAAACGCGTGAAGGGCTACACCTTCGGGACGTTCGAGAGCAACGGCATCGCCAACGTCTCCGGCGGTCGTACACGCCAGGTGGAGTGGAAACTCGTGGACCGCGAGCTGCGCTTCAGCCGCCTGCCCGAAGCCAGTGTCATAACGATCTATACTGCGGGCGGGCAGCACATCATGACCGCCCGTCGTTCCGGACGCTGTTCCATCAACCTCAGTCGCCTCTCATCAGGAGTCTATCTCTTTGATGTCAATGGCACGTTCTATAAAATTGTACTGTCATGAAACGTCTGTTGAATATCCTTTTTCTCCTCTCCCTGGTCTGGCTGTCGGCGTATGCCCAAAGTCAGGAGCCGGTTCAGGAGCCTGCTCAGGAAGAAGAACTGGACCTGCCCACCCTGGTGAAAAACGTGTCGTACATCTATCGCAACGACGACCATTTCAACGGCTTTGCCGACAGTGAGGTGGACAGCATCAAGTTTTCCCGTATAGATATCGATGGCATCGAGCACGCCGACTTCGTCACGCAGGAGATCTACACGCCCGACAGCATCTACCGCATCCCCCTGGCAGCCGTGGACAGCGTGGTATGCCAGCAGCCCCCGATCGAGCTGCAGGACGATGTCGTCCAGCTTTCCGAAGACCAGTGCAGCTTCGTGCTCCGTGCCGACAGCACCTCCATCCTTTTCCGCAGCGATATACCTCGTGACCTGCTGCCCGACCGCGGTAAGGTCCTGCTGGCCATGAACTCCGACAGCCGTCGGCTCCTACATTTCGCGGGCCGCGTACTCGATGTGCAGCGCACGCCAGAAGGCGTCCTCGTCACCTGCGACACAGGCCTGCAGCTGGAAGATATCTTCCGCCGTCTAACTGCTGTCATGTTCACCTCGCCGCGCACCGACGGAGGCGACGAACAGGAGTGGGACGTACCCCATTCGGGCAACCGCGAGAAGTTCAACCCCTTCAGCAAGTCCTTCAGTTGGTCGCCCTCCACCAAGACCTACACCGACCCCAAGACGGGCGAGAAGACCACCTACAACGAGAAGTACATCAGCGGCTTTAGGAAGACCCTCGACCCCATAAAGAAGAACCTTCTGGACTTCATCGACAATAAACCGTCGTGGCTGAACAACGAGGAGAACAAAATCGATGTCACCCTGACCTTCGACATCGCCTATCGTCAGAAGTTCCTCATCGACTTCTTCAAGGACAAGAACGACTGGGTCATCCCCTCCCTCTATTTCTACTGGCGTCCCACCTTCCTGCCCTCCCTGAAAGGTGAGGCCGAAGTCAAGCTCATTGCCGAATGGTCTAAGGAGATCAAGTGCATCCCCGACGTGCCTGCTATCGGCATCTGGATTCCACCCACACCCGTGTCGCCGCCTATCCGTATCGGTGAGGTCAACATTCACCTCACCCAGTTCTACTTCCTCGTCGGCGGCGAGACCGAGTTCACCTATTCCTTTACGGCCAAGAAAATCTTCGATGTCGAGCTGGAACTCAACTCCTCTGGCGCGCACGTCACCGATATGTCGAAGAAAGAAAATGGCGGCTACACCGACCAGTCCGGACTCACCAGTAATGGCTTCACGTTCCCCAGTTCAGAACTCGGCGACGACATCGACCACTTCGGATCCGTTTACGTCTGGCTGGCTTGGAAACCCACGTTCGGCCTTTCGCTCATCAACGAGCGCGTCCTCACGGCAAAGTTCGAGACGAAGATAGGCCCCTGGGTGCAACTCAACTTCGAGAAGACCAACTGGGAACCCGCACACGAACCCTCACGCTTCTACCAGGAGTGGTCGCCCTCGCACCTCTTGACGAAGCTGCATCTGGAAACCGATTTCAAGGTCATCTTTGCCGAAGGCACTTCCGTGGAGAAGAACTTCAGCCTGAAGGAAAAACTCAAGAGTTGGAACATGAGCGACGGTAAAGGTTGGGACTTCATGGTACACCGCTATGGCATCTTCCCAGGCTTCGGCACGCCCAAGCTGACTTCCAACTGGGAAAACAGCATGATGCAGCGAGGCGTCGTCTCTTTCACCACCCCCTTCAAGAATCCTGTCAACGGCACGCCTTCCCGTACTGGCCTCGACCGCACCTTCCTGTCGGCAGACCTCGGTCTGGGCATCTATAAAGTGAATGGCGACGGCACACAGGAAGAGGTGGCCGTCTCCTTCAAGCCGAAGCGGACAAAGGGATGGTTCAATAAGGACGAGGGCAGCTACAACACCGAGTTCTCCGGCCTCAAGCGAGGCGTCTATCGTGTGGCGCCCGTCTTCGATGCCGCCTTCTTCAGTCCCATTCGTGCCCTGCCCGAGACCGATATCGTCATCCCGCCCTCCGTCTTCACCGAGGATGCTACCTCCGTCGGGAAGCATCACTGCTTCATGAACGGCTATACGCTCGGCTTGAAAGGCTTCAGCGAACTCATGGAGGGCGAGGCGAAGCTGGGCTGGCTCCTCAGCCGGCCTACGGATGGCGATTACTCGGGCGACCTGACGCACGTCAATGCCTTCAAGCAAGGCACTTTCGACGTCACCGAAGCCAAAGCCGAGACCGTCAGTGGAGAGGATAAACTCAGCTTCGGGCCCTCCCATACGTCGGATAATGCAGTGACCGCCAAGTCGAGGTGCGACGAACTCAGACCGGCTTCCACCTATTATTATCGTGCCTGGGCTTCTTACCCCGACGGCAAGGAGACGAAGATTATCTATGGCGACATTAAGGAACTGGTCACCGAACCGAGCGATGATGAACCCCGTTGTGAGACCGACCTTGGGCTCAGTGTCGACTGGGCGTGCTACAACGTAGGCGCTTCCAAAGAGTACCAATACGGCAACTACTACGCCTGGGGCGAGAAGGAACCTAAAAAGGAGTACTCCGCCGCCAACTACAAGCTGCCCGACAAGCACAACATCGCCGGAAATACGGACTATGACGTCGCCACCACTTGGAACAAAGGCAAGAACAGCGGATGGCGTATGCCTACGAAGAAGGAGATTCAGGAACTCATCGACAACTGCACCATGGAGTGGGTCACTGTCCACAAAGTCAAGGGCATGAAGTTCACCTCCAAGATTAACGGCAACAGTATCTTCCTCCCCGCAGCCGGCAACAAGTATGCCAAGAAGGTCTACAGCAACGGCATCGGCGGCTGCTACTGGAGCGGCGACCTCGACGAAGAATCGCTGCTTGAGGAGGTCTCCTTCGCCGTCACGCCCTCTCTCGACGAGTTTGCCGGCGACAATACCGGCGATGGCAAGGATAAAGACGGCGATGAAGACGGCCAAAAGGCCGAAGACGATGATGACGACGAGAATGAGGAGGACGAGGGCCAGGAAGGCATCGGCAAGGGCGATAACCGCGAACTGACAGCCGAGGAAAAGGCCGACGCGTTCCGACTCCACTTCAACAACGTCGAGGAAGAAGGCTTAGCCCCTCACAGCGAGGCCGGACGTTGCTTCTACGGACGCACCATACGCCCCGTCAGGGAGAAACCCAAGGAGCCATGAACTGCCCACAGAGGGAAGTGAAAAAGTGAACTTTTGGAGCAGCGAGGGCCATAAGAGCTTGCTCTTAAATGGCCGAGTCGTGACAAAAGTCAGCGAAGTGAACTTTTGGAGCAGCGAGTGCCAC
>CAMVFC010000035.1 GCA_947166655.1 uncultured Prevotellaceae bacterium | reverse complement strand
GGCATTGCGGACGAAAATTCTTGCTCATTGGACTTTTAGCGGACAGCAATAATTTGGAAATAGGTGTATCTCTGCACCCGGATTACAGGGCTTTTCTCTGCGTTAAGTAGTCATTAGCAAGGCTCAAACGAAAACGGTTCACCGACGATGAATATCTGTTCTTCGTCGGTGAGCTGTTATTCATCGTCGGTGAACAGATGTTCATCGGCAATGAATGAAAGTATACATCTAAGGGATTTGAGGTTTAGAGCCAGCCTTGAAGAAGAAAACAGCCTGCAGAGAGACTCTTTTCTCTTCTTTCCTTATTCTATCACTGCAGCCCATCCGCCGTTTCGCGCCATGTGGACGTGGACGTCTGTGTTTCGGTCGACGCTGCGCTCCTCACGGTTGTAGTGCATGGCCTGATAGTCTGCATTCACGCCGTCGCGGAAGGCTGTCATGCGGTGGCTGCCCTCATCGAGAAAGTCCAGACGGAGGTCTACATCGCGCGGCGTGTTGTTGGTGATGCCTCCGACGAACCATTTCGCACCTTTACGCTTGGCTACGATGACGTATTCCCCGGCCTTGGCTTCCAGTGCACGCGTCTCGTCCCATGTCGTTGGTACACTGGCGATGTAGCGTGTGCAGTCCTCGTTCTGGTAGTAGTGTGTCGGGTTGTCGGCGAGCATCTGCACGCCACTCTCCAGTACCACGTACAGTGCCATCTGGAAGCATCGCGTGCCCATGGCACCCGCGTTGGGACGGTCGGCACGGTAGCGGTCGGGTTGCATGTTGTTCATGCCGCCTGGAGTGAAGTCGGCCGCGCCCACGGCGTTGCGGATGAAAGGCAGAAAAGTCGTGTTCTCAGGTCGGCATCCGCCCATATATTCCAGGCCGCGCACACCCTCGTAGCTGACAAGGTTCGGGTATTCCTGCTCCAGTCCTGCGGGTGTGAAGGCACCGTGGAAATCCACGACAATCTTGTATTTGGCCGCTTCCTGCACCACACGTTTGAAGAAGTTCACCATCCACTGGTCGGCGTGGTCCATGAAGTCAATCTTCACGGCGGGAATACCCCATTCGGCATAGGTCTTGAAGAGGGTGTTCATGTGCTGTTCCACCGCGAGCCACGGCAGCCACAGCACCATCTTCACACCCTTCTGCTTGCAGTAGCTGATGAGTTCTGGCAGGCGCAGCTGGTCGTTGCCGTGGAAGGGGTCGCGTGTATCTTTGGCCCAACCCTCGTCCAGCAAGATATATTCGATGCCATAGCGGGCGGCAAAGTCGGCGAAGTAGCAGTAGGTCTCGTAGTTGCAGCCTGCACGGAAGTTCACGTCGGGGCCGAAGGGTGCAGCGCCGTTCCACCACTCCCACGATACTTGTCCGGGCAGTATCCAGCCCGTGTCCTCCAGCACATTGCGGCGTGCCAGCTGCACGGGCAGCGTCTGCTCGATGATACCTTTGCTGTCGGTCACGGCCACCCAGCGCCACGGCAGCGCGCGACGGCCTGAGGTCTTGGCAATGTAGTGTGCCTCCTCCGTGATGGTTTCGCTGCGGTCGCCGCGCGGTTCCCATCGCAGTGGCGCCTTCGGATAGGTGGGCACGATAGCCTGTCCGTCGGTGGTGAGGAACTGATGGGGATAGTCGTCGAGGTCGCTCTGTCCTACGAGCAGTTGCGTGTCGTCGGTAGCCGAGAGTAGCAGTGGCACGGTGGTTGTCTTGCGGTCCGAGGCATTCCATTCCGGCAGCGTCTCGTGGCGATATGGTTCCTCGAAAGAGGTGTTGAAGTTGTCGGCAGCGCTCTGTCGGTGGGTCGTGAAGCCCTCGGCAGGGATGAGGCGATAAGGTTCGTCAATGACCTCCACCTCGCCTTTCTTGTCCAGCACGAAGCGGTGGGCAACACCGTCGTTCATCACGCGCAGCAACACTGTGACGCCCGCCCCCATGCTGATGCTCGTCTCGTTGTAGTCTTCCTGAATGGTCGAGAACTTCAGCGGCACCACGGGCTGAAACGTGCGGCGGACGTGCTGCGTGCGTCCCACCTTCGGCGTGCGGGTGGGGTAGCTGACATCCTTCAGCGCAAGAGCGATATTGGCGACGGTGTACACAGGTTTGCCGTCGTGGCTGACGGCGTAGCTCAAGCCGCCCGAGGTCTTGATCTCCACGGTCATCTTGCCGTCGGGTGATTTCGTGACAGAAGTTTTCGCGGCGTTGAGGCCGACGGTTGCCATCATCAGGGCAGCCATGACAAGCAGTGGATTCTTCATAGCTCAAGTTTCATTATTTATTATTCATTGTTCGTTGTCCATTGTCCATTTGCGCTCAGCGCTCATCGGATGCTGTTGAGCAGGGATAGTTTGCCCTCGTCGACCAGTTTCACGATGAGTTCGCCGAAGAGTGTGTTCTGCCAAGCGAACCACTTGCGGGTGAAGCGTGTGGCATCGTCCTTGTGGAAGCTCTCGTGCATGAAGCCTGTGCCGGCGTCGGTGTGCATAAGCATCTCGATGCACGCCTTGATCTCGGCATCGTCGGTGCTGGTGAAAGCGCGCATCATGATGCTCATGGGCCACGGCATGTCGTAGCCGATGTGGGGTCCTCCGATGCCCTCGCCCGCCTTGCCGCGGAAGAAGTAGGGGTTGTCCTCGCTCCACACGAAGCGGCGCGTGTTTCGGTAAACGGGGTCGTCCTGCGGCACGTCGCCCAGGTAGGTCATGGAGAGCAGCGACGGCACGTTGGCGTCGTCCATGAGCATCTGGTTCCCAAAGCCGTCGACCTCGTAGGCATAGATAGGCCCGTATTTGGGGTGTTGGTGGACGGCATACTGACGCAGTGCTGTCTCCACCTCAGCCGCCAGCGTCGTGCACGCTGCGGCGAGGTCGTCGCGGCGGTTCACGCGGGTGAGGATCTCGGCAGCGTTGCGCAACTGGTGCACGGCCATGAAGTTGGAGGGCACGAGGAAAAGCAGCGTGGTGGCATCATCGGAGGGGCGGAAAGCCGAGGCGATGAGCCCGACGGGTCTCACGGGCGCTCCCCAACCGTCGTTGTTCATCGTGTCAAGCTGCCGTTCTGTGCGGCGCTGGAACTTGTAGCTGCCATGCCCTGTCTTGCGCTGCTGGTCGTGGAAGGTGTCTAGTATTTTCTGCACGGCTGTGAGCCACAGGTCGCCGAAGACGCTCTCGTCGCCCGTCTGCTTCCAGTATTCGTAGGCTAGACGCAGCACGTAGCACAGCGAGTCCACCTCCCACTTGCGTTCATGCAGCTCGGGAATCATCTTGGTGTAGTCCTTCATCCAGTCGCCCTCGGGCTTTGGCTCCTTGTTGAAGGCATTGGCGTAGGGGTCGAGACAGACGCACTTCAGTTGTCGCAGGATGACGCCTGCCAGCATCTGCCTTAGGCGTTTGTCCTGACGGGCCAGCCTCACGTAAGGGAACACCTGTGCGCCCGAGTCGCGGAGCCACATGGCGTGGATGTCGCCTGTGTAGACAAAGGTGTCGGGCAGTCCGTCCTCGCCCTCTTCCTCGTGGTGCACGGTGGTGTCGAGGGTGTTGGGGTAGCAGTTGACGAACATCCACGCCAGCCGCAGGTTCGTCAGCCCGGAGACAATCTCTTTGATTTTCTTCTCCACGGCATCGCTGTGGAACAGGCGCTCCGCGGGTGCCGGGCGGTTGTTTACGGTCAGCACGTCTTTCTTGGTCGTGGGGAAGTTGCCTTGTGGCAGCTCGTAGGCGTGGCCGTTCAGCGACAGACTGAATGCCAAAGCAACGGTGAAGACTCGGTTAATTTGCATGAATAGCACAAAAATACGTTGAATAAGTGGTTGTGACTTCTCCCAGAGGTGGGCTCTATAAATTAGCTTTGGAATGTCCTTAGCTTTTTCCGAGCAGTTTTTGTTTCAAGGCCGCAGGGGCGTAGCGGGCTACGTTCCAGGGACTTGAAGCAAAATGCTGGAAAGAGGCAGGAACAAACAAAGATGATTCATAGAGGATTTGTTCATTAATAGAACACGCTTTGAGATGATAAGCGAATGAGGAGGGGCAGGGCGAGGTAGAGAGAGAGCTCGCAGAGCAGGAAGAGGGCTCCGCAGCAGTCGCCGGTGTAGCCACCGAGACGGCGACGCATCCAGCGGACCAGGAGGAACTCGACCACGAAGGCGACGGGAAGCAGCAGCAGGACTTGGGGCACGCCGCTCAGGCAGACGAGGAAGATGGGCAGGGCGAGGGCCAGCGTGCAGCGCAGGGCATGGCTCACCCACTGGCGCGGGGATCGGCCTGCGTAGACGACTTGGTTCTTGGCGGTCTCTTCGGTGCGGGCGTAGGGCAGCTGGCCGGTGATCATCGAGGCGGCACACTTGGCTGCAACATCGAAGAGAAGGATGAGGGACGACGGAAAGAGGAAAGCCCACACCCAGCCCCTCCCCGGGAAGGGGAGAATGTAGTTGCTTGTCCACTGCCAGTCTTGGCTCCCTTCCTCGGGGAGGAACAGGGTTTCCCATAGCCCTATTTCTGTCAGGCTCGTCCAGAGAAGGGCGAAGTAGAGAATGAGACCGAGGACGCCGTAGGTGCCGATGTGGGAGTCCTTCATTATTAATAAGGTACGCTCGCGCGTGACGCCTCCGCCGAAGCCGTCGCAGAAGTCAGCGAGGCCGTCTTCGTGGAGGGCACCGGTGAGCAGCAGGCGGGCAGCAATGGCCAGTAAGGCAGCCACCGCCGGCGAGAAGCCGAGGAGACTGGCGAGGCAGAAGGTGAGCGCCATGACGCCGCCTGTGAGCCACCCCATCAGGGGCCACCAGTCGACGACGTGCTCGAAGGCTTCCTTCGGCACCGACCACAGCCGCCACCAGGGCAGGCGGGTGAAGAACATCAGGGAGGCAAGGAGGGTGTTCATAATGATGATTTTTTATTTTTTCACTCCTTTACTTTTCATTTTTAGAAGTATTTCGTAATCTTGTTGTCTTGAAAGTTTCCCATTTCATTGAGCATTCGTACGGCGGAGTCGACCAGCGGGTAAGCGCAGAGGGCGCCAGTCCCTTCGCCCAGTCGCAGGCCGAGGCTCAAGAGAGGTTTGACGCCCATCGCGTCGAGCATCAGCCGGTGGCCGCTCTCGTCACCGCTGTGGCAGAACGTGCAGCGGTCCAGAAAGTCAGGAAGTCTCTCGCGGGCGATGCGACTGGCGATGAGGGCGCAGGCCGACATGATGAAGCCGTCTATGAGCAGTACCATGTGCTGCTCCACGGCATAAATCATGGCGCCGACGGCGGCTGCCATCTCGAAACCGCCGAAGTAACGCAACAGATAGAGGGCACGCTCACGACCTTCGAGCTGTTGGTATTCGCCCACTTCCTGCATGTGATGGATGCTGCGGCGCAGCACATTCAGTTTGTGGCGGATGCCCTCGTCGTTCAGGCCGGCGCCGGCGCCCACGCATTGTTCCAACGGCAGGTTGAGGAGCAGGCTCATCCAGATACTGGAGGGCGAAGTGTTGGCGATTCCCATCTCGCCTATGGCGAGGACATTGCTGCCAGCTGCCAGCGCATCGTCCACAAGTTCCTTGCCCGTGTCCAGACACTGCTGCATCTGCTGCACGTCCATGGCAGGACCGTAGAGGAAGTTGGCCGTTCCGTGGGGTGATACCTTGCGGTTGAGGATTTGTGGGAAGGGCGAGAGGTCGTGGTCCACGCCCATATCAACCAACCGCAGGTCAAAGCCGTGCTGTCGGCAAAACATGTTGACGCCGCCGCCGCCACGGGTGAAGTTCTCCATTTGTTGCCAAGTGATACAACGTGGCGAGACGCTGACACCTTCGCGCTCGATGCCGTGGTCAGCACCGAGCAGCAGGTGGACGGGGTGGCGCAGCGAGGGGCTGAGGGTCTGCTGGATGAGACCGATCTGGAAGGCTAACTCCTCCAGTCGCCCCAGCGAACCTTTAGGCTTGTTAAGGTTGTCGATCTTTTCCTGTAAAGCGCGGGGCTGTATGATTGACTGTTGCATAGGGAATGTGTCTTTTTGTGAATTAAAGACCCTCTACCCGCTCTTCCGTGAGGGAGGGGAGATACTGAAAAATGAAAGAGAGAAAAGTGAAAAATAAGAATTACTTTAGGCGGCAGTATACACGTCAAGCCTTACGGGAAACTTTTATTTTTCACTTTTCACTCTTTCTCTTTTTCTCTTTTCTTTTCACTTTTAATCTTCACGGGTATGCCGCTCACCATGAGCACTACTTCGTCGGCCCGCGACGCTACGTACTGATTGAGCCAGCCAAGCAGGTCGGTGAAGCGGCGCTGCACGTCGTTGACGGGGGTGCCGCCCGCGCCAATCTCGTTGGTGACGACGATGAAGGTAGCGTCCTGACGGACCAGGCGGTCGAACTCATCTTTCAGCGCCTCGAGTGCTGTATCCACACAGGCCTCTTTGCCGTCGGCAAAGAAAAAGTTGGTGGCCCAGAGGGTGATACAGTCCACGAGCACCACGCGGCCGGCAACGTCATGACGGCTGAGCCATCGCTCCTCCTCGATGTTGGTCCATTCGGGACCGCGCCGCTGCTGGTGGCGCTGTACACGCAGGCGGAACTCGTCGTCCCAGATGTGTGCCGTGGCCAGATAGACGGGGTTCGGTGACAAGGAGAGTGCCAGCTGTTCGGCATACTGGCTCTTGCCTGAGCGCTGTCCGCCGGTGATGAGACGGATTGACATATGAACGTATTAACGAATTAATGGATTAACAGATTGACAATCTCTTCGGGCTGCTCAGCCAGCACCAAAGCACCGTGCTGTAGCAGGAAGTCACGGTCGCGGAACCCCCAAAGGACGCTGATGCAGGGCAGGCCGCTGTTGGTCGCTGTCTGCAGGTCGACATCGGAGTCGCCTACGTAAACAGCTTCCTCGGGCAGTAACCTCAGTGCTTTGAGAGCAGCCCGGACCATGTCGGGTGCAGGCTTGCGTCGCACTTCGGGGCGCTCGCCGATGGCCACTTCCACGGTGTCGCTGAAATAGCGCAGGTAGAGCTCGTCGACGCCTGCCTGCAGCTTGTTGCTGACGATGGCTAGTCGCAGACCCTGCGCCTTCAGCCGCTGTAGCATTTCGCTGACACCAGGATAAAGGTGGGTCTTGTCTTGGCAGTGTTCAACGTAGTAAGCCTTGAAATCATCGAAGGCTTTCTCGAAGAGCGGGTTCTGCTCGCCGTCGGGTACGGCCCGCTCCATGAGACGTCGCACGCCGTTGCCTACGAACTGCCGCACTTCGCCGAGGGTCCGTTGCGGCATCCCGTTTTGACGAAGTGCCCAGTTGGTGGCGTCAGCCAGATCGTCAAGGGTGTCGAGCAACGTGCCGTCGAGATCGAATATGACGGCCTGCACGTGAGAGTAACAAGGACTGCTGCTGTCTGTGGGTCGAGGCATGGTCGCTTGTTATCCAATTTTATATCCTTTGCTGGTCTTGCTAGCTTTGGCGCTTGTCGCTTTCTTGGTGCTTGTTGTCTTTTGAGTGCCCTTGAAAGGAGTTGCGGCCTGCTTGACGACGTTGCCGTAGGAGGCTTTCACGTTTGGGATATCCTTCTGCAACTGCTCGATGCGTGTGGTGCTGCTGGGGTGTGTGCTCATGAACTCGGCCGTCGTGCTGGTGCTGGCAGCCGCCATTTTCTGCCAAAGAGTGATGGCGGCATTGGCATCGTAGCCAGCCATCGTGGCCAGGACGATGCCGATGTAGTCGGCTTCCAACTCCTGCTTGCGCGAGAAGGGGAGCAGGGCACCGTATTGTGCGCCCAGACCATAGGCTGTGGCGATGGCTTGCTGCGTGGCTTGGCTCTTGTTGGCGATGGCAGCACCGAGGATACTGCTTCCCATGTTGGCCAGCATTTGCTGGCTGGCGCGTTCCTGTCCGTGCTTGGCGATGGCGTGTCCCACCTCGTGTCCGATGACGGCAGCCAGCTCGTCGTCGCGGTCGGCACCGTTGCCGATGAGGTTGAACATACCCGTGTAGACCACGATCTTACCACCTGGCATGCAGAAGGCGTTCAGCTCATTGTCCTGTGTCAAGTTGAATTCCCAGGCGTAGTTCTGCAGGTCGCTCTGCTGTCCGGCGGCTTTCAGGTAAGCCTCGGCGGCGGCAGCGATGCGCTGTGCCACGTTCTTCACCACGGCTGTCGCCTTGGCGTCGGTGGAGACTTTGGCCGATTTCATGTAGGACTGATACTCCGTGAGGCTGGCCGAGAGGATTTCAGACTCGGAGACCAAGTTCAGTTGTTTGCGGCCAGTCATGGAGACCGTGCTGCAGGAAGCCAGCAAAAGGCCGCAGAGCGGGGCTAAAAGGATGTGTCGTTTCATTTCTTTTCTTTGTTTTTATGAGTTTCGCTTTCTGAGGTGCAAAGTTAGTGTAAGTTCGCCGCACGGCCAAATTTTCGCTCCCTTTTCTTTACTTGACAGAGGAAAAGAGGGCGGCGTATTGACCTTTCTGCTGCAACTCTCGGCAAAACAAAAGGTTACACGCAGAGAAATAGGTGGTTGAATGTTTTGGAAAAGTTTCTCTGGTTGTGTAAGTGCCTAACTAATTGGAAAACAGCGTTGCGATATGTTAAAATGGAAAACTTAATAAAAATATTTGGCCGAACGCTTGCACATATCAGGGCAATGATTTACCTTTGCGGCGAATTCGTGGAAACAAAGAAATACCCTTTTTATGATACAGACAGTAGTCAAGCGCGACGGACGCATCACCGGCTTCAACGAGGAGAAGATTGTTGCCGCTATCCGTAAAGCCATGCTTCGTACCGAGGAAGGCGAAGACCCGCAGCTTATCCATCAGATAGCTGACCGTATTGCCATGCGCGGCAAGGCCCAGATGACCGTGGAGGACATTCAGGACCTCGTGGAACTGGAACTGATGAAGAGCTCACGCAAGGACGTGGCGAAGATATATATCCAGTACCGCAACCAGCGCAGCATCGCCCGTAAGGCCAAGACGCGTGAGATGTTTCTCGAGATTATCAACATCAAGAGCAACGACGTCACCCGCGAGAATGCAAATATGAACGCGGATACGCCCGCGGGTATGATGATGAAGTTCGCCTCTGAGACCACCAAACCTTTCGTGGACGACTATCTGCTCAGCGACGACGTGCGCGAGGCCGTGAAGAAGAACTACCTTCACATCCACGACAAAGACTATTATCCCACGAAGTCACTCACTTGCGTGCAGCATCCTCTGGACCATGTGCTCGAGGGTGGCTATATGGCAGGGCACGGCGAGAGCCGCCCCGCCAAGCGCATCGAGACAGCCAGTGTGCTGGCCTGCATCAGTATGGAGACCGCGCAGAACGAGATGCATGGAGGTCAGGCCATCCCGGCTTTCGATTTCTATCTGGCTCCCTATGTGCGCCTGACCTTCATCGAAGAGCTGAGGAAGCTCGAAGAACTCTTCGCTGCCGACTACAGCCATCTCTACCAGACGGCGCTCGACGACTATCTCATCAAACCGCTGGACGGCCTCGAGGGCGAAGCCCGCGTCATCCAGCACGCTATGAACAAGACGGTGGGCCGTGTGCACCAGGCGATGGAAGCCTTCATTCACAATATGAATACCATTCACAGCCGTGGCGGCAATCAGGTGGTCTTCTCGTCAATCAACTACGGTACGGACACCAGCGCCGAGGGACGCTGTGTCATTCGCGAGATTCTCAACTCGACCTATGAGGGTGTGGGCAGCGGTGTCACGGCTATCTTCCCGATTCAGATATGGAAGAAGAAACGCGGCGTCAGCTATCTGCCTGCCGACCGCAACTACGATCTTTACTGTCTGGCGTGCAAGGTGACGGCACGTCGCTTCTTCCCCAACTTCCTCAACTTGGATGCCAGTTTCAACCAGGATGCCGACTGGCGCGAGGACGACCCCAAGCGCTACATGCATGAGGTGGCCACGATGGGCTGCCGTACGCGTGTCTTCGAGAACCGTTTCGGCCCGAAGACCAGCATTGGACGCGGTAATATCTCTTTCTCGACCATCAACATCGTCAAGCTGGCCATCGAGTGCATGGACATTAAAGACGAGCAGCAGCGCATTGCCGCTTTCTTTGCCAAGTTGGACGGCATGTTGGAGCTCACGGCCCGACAGTTGCATGAACGCTTCGAGTTCCAGAAGACAGCTTTCGCCAAGCAGTTTCCCCTGCTGATGCACAGTCTGTGGGTAGGCTGCGAGAAACTGGGTTCGAACGACACCATCGAGAGTGTCATTAACCAGGGCACGCTCGGTATCGGCTTCATCGGTCTGGCAGAATGTCTGGTGGCACTTATCGGCAAGCACCACGGCGAGAGTGCCAAGGCGCAGGAACTCGGTCTGAAAATCGTTACGTATATGCGCGACCGTGTCAACGATTTCTCCGAGCGCTACCAACACAATTACAGCGTGCTGGCCACACCAGCCGAGGGCCTGAGCGGACGTTTCACACGCGGCGATAAGAAGGAATTCGGCATCCTGCCGGGCATCACGGACAGAGAGTACTACACCAACTCCAACCACGTACCCGTCTATTACAAGTGCTCAGCACGTCACAAGGCAGAGATCGAGGCTCCTTACCACAACCTCACCCGCGGCGGCCACATTTTCTATGTGGAAATCGACGGCGATGCGACGCACAATCCCGAAGCGGTGATGAACATCGTCGATATGATGGACGCTATGGACATCGGCTACGGTAGTGTCAACCACACCCGCATCCGCTGCATGGACTGCGGCTACGAGACCGCAGAAGATATCAATGAATGTCCGCACTGCCACAGCACGAACCTCGACCGCCTGCAGCGTATCACAGGTTATCTCGTCGGTACCACCGAGCGCTGGAACCGCGCCAAGCTGGCTGAGCTGAACGACCGTGTCATTCACAATGCAGACTATCTGCCTTTTACCGACTGACAATGAGCATCCATGTTCTTGATATCATTGAGGATACGACAGTAGATGGGCCCGGATTTCGGACGTCCATCTACTGCTCGGGCTGCACACACCATTGTGCCGAGTGCCATAACCCGCAGTCGTGGACGCAGGGCGGAGGCCGTGAGATGAGTGTGGAGGAGGTGATGCAGGTGATTGAGGCCGACCCGTTTGCCAACGTGACGTTCTCCGGCGGCGACCCCATGCAGCAGGCCGAGGGCTTCACGGCGCTGGCGGAAGCCATCAAGACACGGACGAACAAGAACATCTGGTGCTATACCGGCTACACCTATGAGGCGTTGCTGAAGATGCCTCCGCAACGCGCTTTGCTGGAGAAGGTCGATGTGTTGGTGGACGGTCCTTACGTGGCTGCGCAGCAAGATAAAGACCTGCTGTTCCGCGGCTCTGCCAATCAGCGGCTGATTGACGTCCCGCGCTCGTTGGAGGCCGGACGGGTCATCGAGTGGACGCGTGCTTAGTGCCGACGCCCTGTATATTTCCAGAACTCACCGACGTGCCCCCTCCGGGCACGTTTTTCTTTTCCTTGGACCACCTCGACTCGGTAGAAGCCATCGCGCAGGCGGGCGATGTTCACCTCAGGCGTCGGGCGGGCTCGGAGAATGGTACGTCCGGCGAGGTCGGTGATGAGGATGAACTGCCCTTGCACTTTCGGGAGGAACAGGCGGCGTCCGTCGTTGCGCAGGAGTCCCTTCACCTCGGGGAAGGTGGGCGCTTCGCTCAGTTGCAGCGCTTCGCTCTCGTTGCCGCAACGGTCCATGGCGGTAACGGCGACGTGGATGTCCATCTTCGCGCTGATGCTCAGTGTCTTGCCAGCCGCTTCGCTGCTCAGCCTGATGGCCACCAGATTCTCCGGCGCTTGGGTGTCTACGGGCCATTTTTGCGAGGCATAGACGTTGAAGAACACACCGCCGCGCTGGTCGTCCATGGCGCGCAGGCGTCCGTTGTCGTCCAATATGGGACGCGACGGTGCTCTGCTGTCGAGCCATGTGCAGGCGGGCGGCAGGGCGGGATAAGGATAGAAGAAATCCTTCAGGTAGCTATAGATTCCCTTCACATCGTCGGTGAGGAACCGGCTTCGGAAGTAGCACTGGCCGCCCAGACCCATATCGCGGAGATAGTGCAGCTGGCGGGTAATGGTGGTGAGCGGCCAGTTCTTCTCCTGAGGGTGCAGGAAGTAAATGCCTAAGCCCGGTGCCACGAGCCGGCCGGCCGACTGCTCTTGCCAGTCGGCAGCAAAGGGGTAGAAGTGGTTGCCGTCGAAATACATCATCGGGAAGAGGATGTCGTGAATGCCTTCGCGCATCCAGCCTTCAGCATCCTGGTGGACGGCGTCGCGGGCGTTCCATCCGCGCGAGTTGTAACGGGACAGGTCGGCATACTTGCCTACGGGCGAGCTGCTGACGCGCACCCAGGGCTTCAGCGTGTGGACGTCACTGTAGATACTGCGGACGATGCGCGTGATGTTCTCCCTGCGCCAGGCGCTTTTGGCCTGCCCTTTGGCAGCATGTCGCTTGTAGGTCTGTGCATCATTGAACGAGGTCGCTCCTTCCGGATAGCGGATATAGTCCAAATGGATGCCGTCGACGTCATAGCGTTCCGTAATCTCGTGGCAGATGCGGGTGAGGTAGCTGGCCGTACCGGGAAGACCGGGGTCGAGATAGTAGGTGTCGCCGTGGCGGCGGCATAGCTCAGGATGCGTCTTCAGTACGCTCTTGGCGCCCATCTGACGGGCCACGGCGACCTTGAAGCACGGCACAGTCACTACCCAGGCGTGTAGCTCCATGCCGCGTCGGTGCGCCTCGTCGATGGCAAAGCGGAGAGGATCGTAGCCCGGGTCGCGGCCGATGGTGCCCGTCAGCGCCCCGTCCCAGGGCTCGATGGCAGAAGGGTAGATGACGGTTCCGCGGACGCGTGTCTGCAGCAATACGGTGTTGATGTGTGCCGCCTGCAGACGGTCCAGCACCTCGCATAGCTCTGCCTGCTGGCGCTCGCGGCTTTCGTCAGAAGTGGCCTTGGTGCGAGGCCAGTCCAATCCTTGCAGTGTTGTCAGCCAGACGGCCCGTATTTCCCGCTTGGGCATTTCGCTGCTGAGGGCCTGAGCGGGCAACAGCGTTGTCAGCAGGGCCATGCACGCTATATATATATAATAAGGTGTCTTCATATTCGCTTGTATTCGCTTGCAAAGGTACGGCAAAAAGAGGAGGCGACAAAGAAAAGGCGCTTAAAAGTGGTTGGAATTGACAAAAAGCAAGTTTTTCTGCTGTTTTGCTAACTTTTCTTCGCGAATATTCAAAAAATAATGATAATTTACTTTATCTTTGCGCCGTGAAAGTTCGAAAGGGCTTCTCTCGTCAAAAGATTATAATCATTAACAACCAAACCACATTCACTCATGGACGCAAAAAAAGTTCTGGAAGACCTCAAGCGCCGTTTCCCCGGAGAGCCTGAATACCATCAGGCCGTGGAAGAAGTGCTCGGTACGATTGAAGAAGAGTACAACAAACACCCCGAGTTCGACAAGGTGAACCTGATCGAACGTCTGTGCATCCCCGACCGCGTGTATCAGTTCCGTGTCACCTGGACCGACGACAAGGGCAACGTGCAGACCAACATGGGCTATCGCGTGCAGCACAACAACGCCATCGGCCCGTATAAAGGCGGTATCCGTTTCCACAAGAGTGTGAACCTCGGTATTCTGAAGTTCCTCGCCTTCGAACAGACTTTCAAGAACTCGCTGACCACGCTGCCCATGGGTGGTGGTAAGGGCGGTTCCGACTTCAGCCCCCGCGGCAAGTCGAACGCCGAAGTGATGCGCTTCTGCCAGGCCTTTATGCTCGAACTCACACGCCACATTGGTCCCGACGTGGACGTCCCTGCCGGCGATATCGGTGTCGGCGGCCGCGAAGTAGGCTACATGTTTGGTATGTACAAGAAACTCACCCGCGAGTTCAGTGGCGTGCTCACCGGTAAGGGCCTCGAATTTGGCGGTTCGCTGATTCGTCCCGAAGCCACCGGCTACGGCAACGTTTACTTCCTGCGTGCCATGTTGCGCACCAAGGGCGAAACCATCGAGGGCAAGAAAGTGCTCATCAGTGGCGCCGGCAACGTAGCCCAATACTGTGCAGAGAAAGTGCTGCAGCTGGGCGGTAAGGTGATGACGATGAGCGATTCCGACGGTTACATCTACGATCCCGATGGCATCGACCGCGAGAAACTCGACTATATCATGGAGCTGAAGAACATCTATCGCGGTCGCATCCGCGAGTATGTAGAGCAGTACCCGAAGGCCAAGTACGTAGGCGACGGCGCTAAGCCCTGGTTTGAGAAAGCCGACATCGCCTGCCCCTGCGCTACGCAGAACGAGCTCAACGAAGAGGCCGCCAAGGCCTTGGTGGCCAACGGCGTGATTGCCGTGGCCGAGGGAGCCAACATGCCCTCCACGCCCGAGGCTATCCGCGTGTTCCAGGACGCTAAGATTCTCTATTCCCCGGGTAAGGCCAGCAACGCCGGCGGCGTCAGCGTCAGCGGTCTGGAGATGTCGCAGAACAGCGAGCGCCTCAGCTGGTCGGCCGAAGAGGTGGACAAGAAGTTGCTCTGGATCATGGAGAACATCCACGACAATTGCGTGAAGTACGGCACCGAAGCCGATGGCTATGTCAACTACGTGAAGGGCGCCAACGTCGCCGGATTCATGAAGGTGGCCAAAGCCATGATGGCACAAGGCTTGGTATAAACCTTTGCATCGACCTTCACATCAATAGCACACTACAAACACAAATTAAATCATCGCTTTTGACATGTGTGGGGCTGTGTCCGTCATTTGGACACAGCCCCTTATCATTTTTTGCAAAATCTCTTGACACTTTTGGTCGGAACCCTTAACACTTTTCGTGAAAACTCTTGGCACTTTTGGTCGAAACCCTTAACACTTTTTGCTGAAAGCTGCTGGAAATCAAGTCAGGAAGGTATCACATACGGACGTGTGCGGACATGGCTGCGTACGTGGGGCGAAAGCGTGCGGAACTGTCGGCTCGACACTTTTTTCCAATTTTTTTCAAACATAAGGGACACCCCACTACCTTTTTAAGTTAGTCGCTTGAATATTATATTGTTAAGGGGTAATGCTTTGGGGTGTTGGGGGTAACGTAGTCCCCCCCCTTTTTATGTCGAAAATGTACAAAAATACTCCTTGATGGCGTGAAAAAAGTTTACATAAGTTCCGAAAATGGCGACTGAAGTCCTTCATAGTGGCGTACAGGACGTTGTTAAACGGCTAAGAGCGAGTAGGTTAACAGTGTAAATATTTTTTCTGCACTTCGTTGCAAAAATCGACTTATAGAATTGCTATGAGAGCGTCTCTGCGTCGTTTCATTATTTTTGCTCCTTCGTTTAAGGCGAAAAACTGCTCAAAACGGAGGCTATTCTCACTGCAATTCTAATGAAGCGCTTAGAGCTAAACAGAGGGTGTTATCACTGCAATATTTGTGACTAATAGGGTTAAAAAAACACAAAAAACGATATATATAAGGCTGTAGAAAACGTTTTTTTTGAGTACCTTTGTTGTCGAAAAGAGCTATTGCGGCTCAGTTATTAACCCTTCATTCAAAAACAATTATGTCCAAGACAGTAGAACTTCAGGTAGAGAAGACGCGTAACCTCGTGGAGGGACTGCGAAAACATTTGTCCGCCGGTAAGGGCGGTATTTCAGTTCCCGCTATCGAGACGATGGAGCGCGAGGTACAGGCATTGGTCGAGGCCAGCGTGGAGTGCGAACGCTTGCGCTCGGAACTGGGTCCGAAGGTGAAGCGCATGAATGACATCCTGGCTCGTGTGAAAGCCGCCTATACCGAGAACAAAATGGTCATCAAGAACCATTACACGCAGGAAGAGTGGGCGGCCTATGGCGTTCCCGATAAGCGCTGATGCGAAAATAGGTACGAAAAAAACGGATTGCATGCGTCGGAACGAAGCGTGCAATCCGTTTTTTTTGTTGTTCTCAGCAGTCGTTTTACTTCTGTACGACCTTGCGCACGGAGCCGTCGGAGTATCGTACGAGCTGTATGCCTCGCTGTGTGCTTCGTAGCGGTGTGCCGTCGAGGGCATAGCGTGCCACGGGTCGCAGCACCTGGACGGTGCTCTGCACACTGGCGGGGTCGGCATAGACGAAGCGCAGAGTGATGGCTGGTCCGTTGGTGATTTCCTCGAACTGCTTGCCGAGGTCTACGCAGAAGACGATCTGCAGGTGTGCCTCACACTGTCCGTAGCTGTCGGGCAGCCATTCCGTCTGCAGGTTGCGTGTCTCGTCAGCTTTCAGTGTGCCTCCGGTGGTCTTGTAGCTGCCTTTGGTGCTTCTTGAGATGCAGCTGGAGGGGAAGCATATCTGGAAGTTGCCGTTGTCGATGCGTCGCAGGTCGTAGTTGACCAGCAGACTGGCGTCGTCGTCGGTGTTGTGGACGTAGAGGCCGGAGGGCATCTGTACGAAGGTTCCTCCGAAGCCGTCGTCCTCCTCGATGGCTTTGTTGATGGTGACGATGGACCCATCGGGGACTACATTGCCATCGGCGTCGACGAACTCAAAGGTGGTGTCGATCTCGTCGTCCTGTGCCAGTGCGGGCAGGGCGGCGATGCTCATAGTCATGGCCAGGGCCAGGGAGTGGAGTAGTGTTCTGTTCATTTTGTTTTATTTAGTTTTTAAGGGTTTGCGAGTGACTTGCAGTACGTCGTCTGCGGTGTAGACGAAGGCGACGAGGGCGAGGTGCCCGGGCCGCCATGCGTCCTCAGCGAGGCATGTGAAGCGGTGGCTGTAGGTCTGCCCGGCCTGCAGGCTGAGCGGTGTGCCCCAGGCGCCGTTGACGGCGGTGCGGAAGACATGGTTGTGTACGTATTCGCGGTCGATGACGTTGTCGGGGAAATACTGCGTGCCGACGATGCTGTCTTCTGTCAGCCACAGCTGCAGGTGGGCGCTGAGGGCCTCTGAGCAGCGTACGCGCACCTGCATCTCGAGCGAGTCTCCTTCGTGGCGAAAGGCGTCGATGTCGATGCTGACGGGGGTGGGTCGCTGCAGCTCCTTATGGATGATGGCCGCCCAGTCGAAATAGGAGCTGGCTCCGTGGCGGTTGACGATGCCTACGGGCTGCTCTGCGAGTCCCCAGTGGGTGAAGTATTCCTTGCCGGTGTCGGTGGTCAGCGGGAGGTTGGCGCCCGTGCGTGGGTTGACGCCGAAGGGGCCGGAGAAGATGCCGACGGCGATGACGTTCTCCGAGCCGAACTCAGCCTGCAGGTGGTGGATTTCCTCGGTGGCCCGAGGGCAGTTGACGCACATCTGGCCTGTGTAGTCCTCGACGAGCACGGCGCGCTGCACGGTGGCCCCCTGGATCTCGATGAGGCGGTCGTCCTCGTTCACCTGACCGCAGGAGAGGAGGGTGAGGAGTGAGCAGAAGACCCACGTCCAACGCCTCCCGTGAGAGAGGGGAGTGGCAGGCGCGCAGCTCTCAGGCGTAGCGAGGCTCTCCCCCTCGCGGGGGGGGCGGCTGGCGGAACTATTATCTGTTCCGGCAGAGCGGACTGGGGAGAGGGCCTGATATGTATTGTTTTTTGTCATCTTATCTTCAGGTTTCAATGTGGCGTGGTCGTCGGTGTTTAGAAGTTGAAGTTGTAGGATAGTGTGAAGCCTTTGCTGGCGGGCACGTAGCGGCATACGCCTCCGGAGCAGTTGTATCCGGCACGTGTGCGCCCGTAGCCGAGCTGTATGCGGTGGGCGCCAGTGGTGAAGGTGACGGCGCCGAGGTAGTAGTGTACGTCCGTCTCGCCGCAGTTCCACTGATCCGAGAGGGTTACCATCCAATGGGGTACAAGCGAGAGTTCGGCCAGTGCGAAGGCCCAGTCGCCCTCGTCGTCTGGCGTGGTGAGATACTGCAGCTCGCAGCGCAGGGTGGTCTTGGGGTTGAACTGGTATTTGGCGTCGGCAATGAAGATGTTGGAGCGTATCATGCCGCCCTCGCCTTCGACGATGGTCTTGTTGTAGCGCTGATTCATGTACATGAGGTTCAGCTTGAAAGCCTTCGTCAGCTTACGTTCCACCTGGATGTCGAAGTCCTGATAGTAAGTCTCGTCGCCCTGCTTGAAGAAGGACGAGCGATAGCCGTCGGTACCGCGGCCGCCGAGGGTCCGGACATCGATGCCGCGCACGTGGGAGAAGTTCACCTTTACGTTCATGCCATAGCGTCCGCCCAGCGGTGTGCGTCGGGGGAAGTTGTAGCCCACTTCAGCCTGGTAAGCCCACTCGCCCTGCGGGCGTGTGGCATAGGGATAGAGGGCGGCGAGGGCGTAGGTGTGGTCTTGTGTGAAGGCCGGCAGATGGTTGATGAAGCTGGAGGTGCCGTTCTGTGTCCGTCGGCTGCGGAAGGAGAAGTTGTCGCTGCGTTTGGCCATGATGAGTACGCTCATGCCCTTCTTGGAGTACGAGGCTGAGAGCATGGCCACATGTCCGTTGCGGTAGATGTAGCCGTTGTCGAAAGAGGGGTCCTGCGATTTCCATGCATATTCGCCCAAGAGGCTGAAGGCGTTCTTCTGCCAGCTGAGCCGGAAGTCGAGGGCCGTGACGTCCGTGGGGAGGTTGAGGCGATGTGTAGCATCAACGAGGATGTCCTCGTCCTTCTCGTGCTTGTTGACGATGGAGGCCCCGAACAGCAGGCGGTGTCCGTTCCGTCCCAAGGGCCGCAGCAGCTGGTCGATGCTCAGCTCGGCGTCGGCGCCCGTGATCCACGCTTTGTTGTGCTCCCAGTAGTGTCGCTGCCGTCCTGCCAGGGCTTTCACGGTCAGCGCCTGCCAGGGTTTGAGCACCAATCGTGCTCCGCGCAGCGAGTTATCGATGCCTAAAGAGCGTTCCTCGTAGGTGCGCAGGACGAAGCCCGAGCCGAACTGTTCGTAGAAGTCGCCCAGCGTCAGCTCAGCCTTGTCCAGGTGTACCTTGCCGTAGAAGTACGGCAGACCCCACCCCTTGAAGTCCGGCTCGAAGCCCGGCAGCGGGTGTTCGAGGTACTCGAAGCGTAGGCCGGCGTCGACATAGCGGCTGCTCATGCCCAAATCCACGTAGGTGTTGGTTTGCACGTCCTCGTCGGCCTGTGCACGAATGGCCTTGTCCGTCTGCGGCAGCAGGATGTCGCTCTGTATGCTTCCCGTGAAGGTGACGCCTGCCGTCTGTGCCGCGGCGCTGAGGGTCGCCGTCAGCAGTGCGGTGCAGGCCGCGGCGCGAATGAGAGAGTGTCGGGGCGTGTTCATTTTTTCTTGGACTCCTTCTTCGTGGGCGCCGTTTTCTGTTTTGTGAGCTCGCGTACCTTCTCTATGAGTTCTTCTTCGGCGCCGTCGACGTAGCCGTTGTGCTTGTAGACGATTTGGCCGTCGCCGTCGAGGATAAGCACGTAGGGGATGGTCTGGATGCCGAGGGCGCGTGTGAGGTCGGAGTTCGTGTCGAGCAGGATGTCATATTCCCATCCGTAGGAGTCGACGAGAGGTTTCACCTTGTGGACGTTCTGAGCCTGGTCGATGGAGATGGCGATGAGCTTGACGCCCGTCTCATCCACCCAGTCGGGATAGACTTCGTGGATGGCTTTGAGCTCGCGGTTGCAGGGTTTGCACCAGGTGGCAAAGAAGTCGATGATGAGGGGCTTGCCGTCATTGCGTAGCGAGTCCACGCGCACGGCTTTGCCGTCGAGTGTCTTCAGGGTGATGGCGGGCAGCTGTGCCCATCCTTGTGTGGCAAGGCCCATGAGCAGGGCCACAAGTGCATAGCGAAGATGTTTCATTAATAATATTGAAGAATTGAGAATTAGAAATATTGAACTTTTAGCGAAGCGAGCGCCATAACAGTTTGCTCCTCAATGGCTGGGTTGCAAGAAAAGTCAGCGAAGCTAAATGTTGAAAGATTCAATGATGTTTTCGTGTCGTTAGGGGCTAGAAGTAGCGTTTGGCCGTCTGGACAGATCCGTCTCGGCGGCGTGTCTGTTCGAGCACGACGCCCTTACGTGGCAGGGTGATGCGTCGTCCGGCGAGGTCGAAATAGCGGATGCTCTCGATGGGTGCCTCTGTCTGCGGTGCGGTGACAGCGCTGAGGTCTTCGAGCAGGGTGGATGTCTTGTTGGCATTCAGGATGGCGCCCGTCTGCGGGTCGATCAGCAGCGCCACGACGCGCAGGGCCGAGCGGTCCTGGATGATGCTGTTGCGGCTGATGTCGAAGTCGTACGTGTGGTGGACGGTAGTCTCGGCCTCGAGCACACGAGGCAGACTGCCCTCGATACCGCTCTTGCTGGAACGGGCCACGATGACGTCGTTGAATACCAGTCCCTCGACTTGTTTATCTGCCTTACAGAAGAATTCCATTTCTGTGCCCCACCCGCTGGCGCCGGAATAGTAGTTGGACTGCGTCCATCGTGAACCGCTGCCGCTGAGGCTGTCGGCCACGAGGATGTAGCATAGCTGGTACTTGCAGTCGGGCACGGGCAGGGGCGAGGTGACGGATGCCACGGCCCGCAGCACGTTGTGCGTCTCGTCAGTCCATGCTGCGACGACGTCGATGTCTGCCGGTGCCAAGGCCTCGCAGCGCTTCAGCCACGTCTTGTCGATGGCAAAGCGGTTGGTGCCGGAGTCGCCGCTATAGGCATCGGTCTGTGCCACGCGGTCCAACCACGCGGCCGGAAAACTCGAGACGTGGGAGGGATAGTCGCCGGGCCACGCCATGGCATCGTTGTTGTGGTAGGCGATGCCGATGAAGTCCTCGGGGTAGAGACGGTTCATCTCTTCCATACCTACGAATCCGCGGGGGCACCAGCCGCACCACGTGCCGGTATACTCTTCGAGAACGGCGCGGTGTTTGGGCATGACGTTGAAAGCATAGACATGGCTGCGGATGGAGGCGTCGGGGTCAGCGTTGTCGGCGTCGTTGACTTTCGTGACGGTGAAGTCGAGTGGGTAGGGCGCCTGGCGCTCCATGGCGGGGATGGTGATGTCGAAGCTGTAGCGTGCACCGAAGATACTTTTCACGGCAGGCGATGGCTTCACGCTTCTTGTGAACGTCTGTCCGTCGAGCGTGTAGGTGCACTCGAAGCTTTTCACGCCGTTATAACCGTGGTTGACCACAGTGACCTTCGTCTTCGTGGGCTGGCCGGTCTGGATGTTGACGTCGGCCACGGAGCTCACTCCCACGGCATCGCTGGCGATGTTGCCTCCGCTGAGCACCACTTGCAGGGCTGATGCGCATTCCAGCTGCTGTCCATAGGCTTTCCATTTCATGAAGGTCTTGTTCGTGAAGAAATAGAAAGCATCGTCATTCACGTATGGCCCTACGGCTACCGGAGCCTTCGAGGCATCGTCCTCCTTGCTGTTCACGGTGAAAGTGTAGCCGGCGTAGATGCCGTCGGCGGTGAGCGTGTAGGGTGTGTCAAAGGTGAGGTCAATGAAACCGCTGCGCACATCGTCGAGGCTCACGGTTTTCTCCTGTCCGTCGACGACATTTTTCTTTGACTGCACTTTCAGTTCGGAGGTCAGCCAGCCCGTAATATCGCTGGCGTCGGTCTTGGCATTCATGGGAATGCGCAGTCCCACCACCTGTGCACCCACCAGGGCTGCATCGTGCAGGTGAATGGCGACATTGTAGGTCTCTGCCTTGTTGGTGCCGTAAGCCGACTCAGCACCGGTGTAGGCGAAGGCAATCTGCCCTTCTTCGAGGTTCTGGCCTTTCGCGGCCACACTTGCGACGAGCAGTAAGGCCGCCAGATGGAAACGGGAGATGAGATGTTTCATCGTGGACGAATAGTTTTGTTTCAGAGGAAAATGAATCGAGGGTTGGTCTACTTGCGTATTGTTTTCACGAAGCGATGTTGTCCGTCGGGTGTGCGTTCGCTCCGCAGAACCAGCCCCTTTGCCGAGGCACCTATGCGGCGGCCGGCGAGGTCGAAGAACTCCGTGGATGTCGTTCCTGTAGCAGGTGTGAGGCTCGGTACGCTGTTATAGCTCTGCCCCGTCTCCACGTCGTACCAGCAGATCGGCGAATAGTATTCCTGACCGTCCTTCGCTTCGAAGAAACTGCGCACGCCGATACGGTCGAAGCCTGTGAAATAAACGTAGAGGACGTGCTGTACGCCGAAGCAGCGGATGTCGTAGGCATCGTCCAGCTGGAAGGGGATGTAAGAAAAGTCGTTGTTGATGAGCAGATAGCTGCTGGCGTCGAACTCGTAGGGGTCTTCGGGATCATCGACGAAGACTTCATAGTACATCCGGTTCTTGTCCAGGTAGTTGCCTTCCACGGTCTCGGGATATATATAGAAAGAGAGTCGGATGTTTTTGTAGTATGGATTGTCCATATAGTCCGTGTAGGTGATGAAGTCGGGGCAGCGCAGGCTGGCAGGGCGCTCTTTGTATTTGAAGAACGTGAAGCCGTAGAAGGCGCAGGAGTATGGGTGGGCTTCGGAGAAGGGATAGCCGTAGAGGTCGCCGTAGAGGTCGGAGCAGCTACGGTCGCCGCTGAAGACGGCGAAGACCTGGTCGGAGCTGATGGTGCGCGTGTCGGCATCGATGGAAGCGACAAGCTGGTCCGTGACATCGAAATCGCGGAAGAAATGGTTGTAGTATTCGGCAAAGGGCTCGTCGGTGTAGCGGTGCTCGTTGCCAGTCAGGAAATAGTAGTGGATTCCGCGCTCTTCGTCAAAACCCAGATACTGGCGCGAGGGGAAGGTAACCTTGTCGCCCTCGATGCTGCCCTTCACCCATCCTTTTACATTGAGCTCCGGGCAGGGCTGCACGTAAATGTCATTGCCGCTGAAAGCCACATAGACGGTGTCGTACTCCGTCGTCATCTCAAATTCCTCGGGGACGAGGAAGCGCTGGTGGTCGACGTAGCGGACGATGAAAGGTTCGGCTTCGACACCTTCTGGCAGAGGCGTTGGAGTGTCGGTCTGAGGTGCAATCTCCACGTGCGTGGCGGCGTACTCGAACCACTGGCCAGTCTTTACCTTACAGACGCCGATGGCCTGCGTGTAGAGGTCGTCAAAGTCGGATGTGGAGCGTAGAACACCGTCTTTCCAAAGGTAGGTGACGGCCGGGTTCTCCTTGTCCATTTCGTAGTTTGGCATCGCGTGGGCTTCGTCGCCCGTGTACTTCATGCGGCAGATCTGATACTTTTCGTTCTGGTAGTCGTAAATCTCCTGGGCGGCAACCACCAGCGTGTCGCCGCCGGCACGCTCAGCCTTCACCCACGTGTCGGCAGGAAACGAGGGGATGGGATTCTGGATATAGACCGTGCCATTATCGGCTTCAACGACTTGCGCCGAACGGTAGTTGATGACGGACGAGATTCTGAAGTTCGATAAGTAGAATTTCTCAAAGCCGACGCAGGAAGCTATCAAATTGGTGTGTAGCGTGCCACTCGGCTGTTTTGTGATGACACGCTGCAGCGGCGCAGCCTGGGGCGCACGACGCATAGCCTCGTGACGGGCTGGTTGGGCTGAAATCAAAGTGGCTACGGATAGAGCCAGAGCAAAGAGGAAAAGATGCTTCATAGCTAAAATGGTTTTATTTTATACGATCAAGGATGTCTTTCGTGTCTTTTGTTTGTTTCTGTGCGCAAAGTTAAGTGAAAAAGTGGACAAGCGCGAAAAAAAAGATGAAAAATTGTGCTTTTGTTGGGAGATTCGATGAACTTTGCTTAATTTTGCCCCCACGAAAACCTCTCCATGACTCATCTGCTACTCCCTTCTGACCATGTTCGTCGCCTAAGCTTCTATTTGGCGATGGAAGAGTTTACGGCCCGGAAGCTTTGTCTCACAGACGATGTTTTCTTTCTTTGGCAGGTGGAGCCGACTGTGATTTTCGGCCGTCATCAGTGCATAGAGAATGAGGTGAATGTAGACTACTGTCGCAAGCATGGCATACAGTTCTATCGAAGGAAAAGTGGTGGAGGGTGCGTCTATGCAGACCAGTCGAATCTGATGCTAAGCTATGTGACACGCTCCGATGAAGTGACCGCCACTTTCAGCCGGTACATGCAGATGGTCGTAGCCATGCTTCAGGAACTGGGTCTGCCTGCCACGTCCACCCAAAACAACGACGTCCTGATCGGCGACCGCAAGGTATCGGGCAACGCCTTTTATCACTTGCCGGGCTATAGTATCGTTCATGGGACGATGCTGTTTGATACAGATATGAATCACATGCTTCACGCGATTACTCCGCCTCAGTCAAAACTCGACAAGCACGGCGTGCAGAGCGTGCGGCAGCGCATCACTCTGCTTCGGGAACACACCGACCTTTCTATCGACGACTTCAAGCGCTTCGCCATCGCTCATCTCTGCGACGCAGAACGGACGCTCACGGAGGCGGACGTGCGCGCCGTGGAGGAACTGGAGCGTGAGTACCTTGACCCTGAATTCATCTACGGGAAACAGGAAACCATACCCCGTCCCTCCCAGTGAGGACCATTCATCCCAACTCATTATAAATATTAAATCATCATTTAAGTTAATATATTATGGAAAAGAAAACCTGCCTTTACGACCGCCATGTGGCCTTGGGTGCGCTGATGTCTCCATTCGGCGGTTTCATTATGCCGATCCAGTACACGAACATCACCGACGAGCACAATGCCGTGCGCCAGCACTGCGGTGTCTTCGATGTCTCTCATATGGGCGAAGTGCGCGTCACGGGTCCCGATGCCGAACGCTATGTCCAGCACATCTTCACCAACGATGTGGCCGGAGCACCCCTCGGACAGATCTATTACGGCATGATGTGCTACCCCGACGGCGGCACCGTGGACGACCTGCTCGTCTACAAGATGGGCGATAACGATTTCTTCCTCGTCATCAACGCGGCCAATATCGACAAGGACGTAGCCTGGATGCAAGAGCACACCGAGGGCTTTGACATCTGCCTCGACCATCAGAGCGACTTCTACGGACAGCTGGCCGTGCAGGGGCCTGAGGCCGAAGCCGTGGTGGAAGAGGTGCTCGGACTGCCTTGCAAGGAACTGAAGTTCTACACGGCGAAAGTCGTGGGGGATGTCATCATCTCTCGCACCGGCTACACTGGCGAGGACGGCTTCGAGATTTACGGTTCCCACGCTTTCACGCAGCAGTCCTGGGACAAACTCATCGAGAGCGGACGCTGCAAGCCCTGCGGTCTGGGCTGTCGCGACACGTTGCGCTTCGAGGTGGGCTTGCCGCTCTATGGCGACGAACTCAGCGCCGACATCTCTCCCGTCATGGCTGGCCTCTCCATCTTTGTCAAGCTCGACAAGGCTGAGTTCATCGGCAAGGAAGCCCTTGCGGAGCAGAAAGCCAGTGGTGTGCCGCAGAAACTTGTTGGCATCGAGCTTGCCGACAAGGCCATTCCACGCCACGGCTATGCCGTCCTCAACGAGGCTGGAGAGCCTGTCGGCGAAGTGACCACCGGCTATCATTGCCTCAGCGTTGACAAGAGTGTCTGCATGGCTCTCGTCAAGACGGAATTTGCAAAACTCGGCACGCCCCTCCAGGTACAGATTCGCAAAAAGACCTTCCCTGGTGTGGTCGTCAAGAAGAAGTTCTACGATAAACATTATAAGAAATAAAAAAAGAAGAGGAAGACCCTCCCCTCACCCTCCATCAAGGGAGTGGTCACCTTTTAGAAATCGTAAATTAAAACAAATCATCAAATATTAACTTTAACATGAGACCCGACTACCCCTCAATGGCTTGATACATTTCGCTCCCTCCCTTAAGGGAGGGCGGGGGATAGGGTCCGCTCCTTTATTTATTATGGCAAACTTTGAATCAGGACTCTACTACAGCGAGTCACACGAGTACGTTCGCGTCGAAGGCGAATTTGGTTACATTGGAATCACTGACTACGCTCAGCACGCCCTGGGCAACGTGGTCTATGTTGACATGCCTGAAGTGGACGACGAAGTCACAGCAGGCGAGGAGTTTGGTGCTGTCGAGAGCGTCAAGGCCGCCAGCGACCTCATCTCGCCTGTCAGCGGTACCGTCGTGGAGGTCAACGATGCTCTGGAAGACGAGCCCGAACTGCTCAACAAGGACGCTTTCGCCAACTGGATCATCAAAGTCCAGCTCGCCGACACAGCAGAACTGGATGCCCTCATGGACGTCGAGGCTTACAAAGCTCACTGCGAATAATTTTAGAACACAGCGAATTTCACGAATCCTCTTGGGATGATTGTTATTGTTCATACCTACAGTTATAAGACCGTTCACCCAATTTGTGAAATTCGTTGTAAAAGAAGAAAATAAGTATGTTTAAGTACTTCCCCCACACCGAAGAGGACTTGCAGGAGATGCTGTCCGCCTGTGGCGTCAGCTCCGTCCACGACCTCTTCGCCGACGTGCCCGAGGCGGTGCGTTTCCGTCGCGACTATCAGTTGCCCGAAGCGCTCTCCGAGAGCGACCTTCGTCTCTTCTTCGAGCAGTTGACACACCCCTTGAACGCACAGCTGCTCATCTGCTTCGCCGGAGCTGGTTGCTACGACCACTATGCCCCCAGCGTCGTAGAGAACCTCATTCAGCGCTCCGAGTTTCTGACTTCTTACACCCCGTATCAGGCCGAGATCTCGCAGGGAACGCTGCATTACATCTTTGAATATCAGTCGATGATAGCCGAACTGACGGGAATGGAAATCAGCAATGCTTCGATGTACGATGGTGCCACCGCTACCGCCGAGGCCGCCATGATGGCTTGGTCCAACGCCAAGAAAGCTACCCGCGTGCTCGTCAGCGAGACCGTGGACCCGAAAGTGCGTCGTGTCGTCGAGACCTATGCTCACTTCCACGGCTTCCCCATCCAGCTTGTTCCTGCAGAGAACGGTGTCACCTCGCGTGCAGCCCTTGACAAGGAACTCTCTGAAGGCGGCGTGGCAGGCGTCATTCTCCAGCAACCTAACTACTTCGGTATCGTAGAAGACTTCACGGGCATCGCCGATTCTGTTCATGAGCAGAAGGGCATCCTCGTCATCAATGCCAATCCCTCCGACCTCGCCATCCTGAAGACACCTGGAGAATGGGGAGCCGACGTGGCCGTGGGCGAAGGTCAGAGCCTGGGCATTCCCATGACGTTCGGCGGTCCTGGCGTGGGCTTCATGGCCTGCACTGAGAAACTCATCCGTAAAATGCCGGGACGCATCGTGGGGCAGACCCTCGACAGTCGTGGCCAGCGTGCTTTCGTGCTGACACTGCAAGCCCGCGAACAGCACATCCGCCGACAGAAGGCGACCTCGAACATCTGCTCCAATCAGAGTCTCATGGCGCTCTACGTGACCATCTACCTCTCCCTCATGGGCAAGGAAGGCCTGCGCGAAGCTGCCGAGATGAGTTACGCCGGAGCCCACAGTCTCTGTGACAAGCTCCTCGCCACGGGCCAGTTCCGCCTCACCTTCCCCGGACAGCCTTTCTTCAACGAGTTCTGCGTCGACTACGACGGCGACCTCGATGCCCTTCTTTCCGAAGCCGTAGAATGTGGCTACCTTGCTGGCGTGAAGGTAGGCGAGAAGACTCTCATGCTTGCTGTTACCGAACAGCGCACGCCAGAGGAAATAGACGAACTGGTAGAAATCTTAAAAAGACATAAGGAGGCAGAAGTATGAACAGGACATTATATGGTAACCTCATCTTCGAACTCTCGAAGAAAGGACGCAAGGGCTACTCGCTGCCTCAGGATTATGACCGCAGTCACACCACAGCCGAATTGCCTGCAGCACTGCGCCGAGGCGAGGCGGCCCGTCTGCCCGAGTGCGACGAGCTGACCGTGGTACGCCACTATACGAATCTCAGTCACAATAACTTCGGCGTCAACGACGGCTTCTATCCCCTCGGCTCCTGCACGATGAAGTACAACCCCATCATCAACGAGGAAATAGCGGCCATGGAGGCTTTCACCGGTCTGCATCCCCTTCAGCCCGCGGAGACGTGTCAGGGCGCACTCGAGGTTTACTACAACCTCCAGCAGTCGCTTGCCGAGCTGGCTGGTCTCAGCGAGTTCACGCTGAATCCCTGTGCCGGTGCTCACGGTGAACTGACGGGTCTGATGGTTATCAGGGCTTATCATGAGAGCCATGCCCCCGGTAATTCCCCTATGGGAGATGAGCTGGGCCGCAACCTGACGGCTCCCGCGGGGGCGTTACGGGGAGGGCGCACCAAAGTTCTCATCCCCGACTCGGCCCACGGCACCAATCCCGCTTCGGCAGCCGTCTGCGGACTGGAAGTCGTGGAGGTGAAGAGTCTCCCGGACGGCACCGTGGACGTTGACCATCTGCGCCAGCTTCTCGATGAGATGGGCGATCAGGTGGCGGCCATGATGATGACCAACCCCAACACCCTCGGCATCTTCGAGCCTCGCGTGCTGGAAATCACTGAGATGGTTCACAAGGCCGGCGGTCTGATGTACTACGACGGTGCCAACCTCAACGCTCTCCTCGGTGAATGCCGCCCCGGCGATATGGGTTTCGACGTTATGCACATCAACCTCCACAAGACCTTCTCTACCCCTCATGGCGGTGGCGGTCCCGGCAGCGGTCCCGTCGGTGTACGCAAAGGCTTGGAGCAGTTCTTGCCCTATCCACGCATTGTCAAACCCAACACCTCCGGTGAGGGAGGGGAGATGCTGCGCATTGTCTATGCGCCAGCTCATGAGCAAAGCGAGATTCTTCCCCTCACGGGTGAACGGGGAGAGGGACTTTCTGTCGGCAGTTTCTTCGGCAACTTCGGTGTCATGCTCAAGGCCTATGCCTACATCCTCTCTCTCGGGCGCGAGCATGTGAAGCAGGTAGGCCCCCTGGCCACGCTGAATGCCAATTATATGAAGGAACGCCTGCGTGACGACTACCTTCTGCCCATCGAAGGGTTGTGCAAGCACGAGGTGGTATTCGACGGCCTCGTGGACAAGAGCACGGGTGTCACCACGATGGACGTGTCCAAGCGCCTGCTCGACTACGGCTACCACGCTCCTACCATCTACTTCCCCCTCCTCTTCCATGAGAGCCTCATGATAGAGCCCACGGAGAACGAGAGCAAGGAGACGCTGGATGCCTTCATCGACGTCATGCACCGCATTGCCGACGAGGCCAAGACTGACCCCGAACTCGTCAAGACAGCGCCCCACAACACCCCCATCGGTCGCGTGGACGACGTACTGGCGGCCAAGCATCCCATTACGACGTACTGGAAGAGCCTGGAGGAATGAACTTTCCTCCGGCTTTCATTCAGCCGCAATGGGTGACTCCCTTGTGAGGAATATGTGAGGCCCCCTCATACCTCAACACGCTTTTTCCACAACGAATTATTCGAATTAGGCGAATTGACGACAGACCTCGTGATCAGTGGTCTTCGGATTCGTTTAATTCGAATAATTCGTTTTTTAACCCAGATCGGTCATTAGAATTGTAGTGAGAAGGCCCTATGTTTTGAGCAGTCTTTTTGCTTTGAACGAAGGAGCAATGCGGGCATTGTAACTGAGTAAAAAGCGAAAAGATGCCAAAACAGAGGGTCTTATCACTGCAATAAATAATGAAGATAAACGTTGATAGCCCTTATATTGGTCTAATGACCGATCTGGGTTAAAAAGAGATGAGGACAGTGCCTGTCATCTTGGCGCAGTCGGATATTTCTGGTGGCTACGTCACACGGCCAGCAGTTTGGACTGGAAATGCCAAGGGGGGCGGTAGAAGTTTTTTTGGGGGGCACAAAAGTTAAGGCAGTTTTGCACAAAAGTCAAGGCAGTTTTGCACAAAAGTTAAGGCAGATTTGCGCAAAAATCAAGGCAGATTTGTGCAAAAGTTAAGGCAGATTTACGCAAAACTCAAGGCAAATGAAAACAAGAGTCTTAAGAAAAAGAGCGGTGACACTCTCAAACAAAGTGCCAATTT
>CAMVFC010000034.1 GCA_947166655.1 uncultured Prevotellaceae bacterium | reverse complement strand
CTGCACATAGCCAAATTTTTAGTGACTATGTGCAGACTTTAATTGTTAAAAAGAGCCTATGGGGACTTTTTCAGTGCCCTCCGTTCTGGCGGGGCTTTTTTTATGTCCGCTGCCCGGAGCGTTCTGCGATAAACTGGCGTCTCTTCAGTCTGGTGGGGCTTCTTGTATGTTCGCTGCCGTAACCACGTATGGACGTGTGCCGGGATGCGTATATACGTAAACGGAAAGACGTCTATTCCTGTGTTACGAAGGTACGGAACATTATTTGGAGAGGGCGATGACGAGAGCCACGATGCTGGAGATGACGCCCAGGATGCTGGCACCCGTGCTGAGGAAGGTGGAGAAGGCTGAGCTGCGTACGTTCTGGCTCTTGTTGGGCTGCACGTAGATCATGTCGTTCTGCTGCACGTAGAAGGCGGGACTCTCGAAGATGTCTGCCTGCGTGAGGTCCAGGTGGTACATGGACCGCTGCCCGTTGGTCTCGCGGTAGAGCGTCACGTTCTTTCGGAGAGCCTGATCACTGACGTCACCGCACTGTGCCAGGACGTCGAGGATGGTGTTGCGCTCGGAATTGAGGCTGACCACGCGCGGCGACCTGACCGCACCGAGCACGGCGACGCGCGCGTTGAGCAGTCTGACGGTCACGTCGGGCTCCTTGATGATGTTCTTCTCGATGATTTTCTGCTCGATGGCTTTCGCGGCTTCGTCGGTGGTGAGGTCCTTGACAGACACCTTACCCAGCATGGGCAGGCTGACGAAACCTTCGTTGTCGATGGTGTATCCGTAGACCGAACCCATGGAGCCTGTGCTGCCATAGCTGAGATTGCTGCCGTTGCGGGAGCCGCTGCCCATCGTCACGTCGAGGTTGAACACCTCCAGCAGCTCCGGCTGGTCGCAGGTCACCTTGATGAGAATCTGATCGGCAGGCTTCAGGCGCATCTCGTACATCTGCTGAATCTGCTGGGCCTGAGCGAACTTGTCGTCAGAGCCTTGGAAATAAATGATCTTCTTGGAACTGACGCAAGAAGAGAGGCACGCGGCGGCGGCTACCGCCGTCAGGGCCAGGGATATCTGTTTTTTCATAGTCTTCATGGCGCAAAAGTACAGATTTTTAAGGAAACGACCAAGAAAATTACAAAAAAAAGGAACTTTGTCAGCATTCCGCATGTTTCCGAATAAGTCGGATGATTCGATGGGGGCGAATCTGATAAGTCCATGATTATGAACTTGCTTGTTGAGGCACGTGGCTGGCTGAAAGTGTCGATGTCCGAAAAGGATTAACCCGTCTGCGAAGCGTCCGCCGGCCTTCAGCGAAAAAAGTGTCGGGAGTTTCGGGGAAAAGTGCCAAGAGTTTTGATGAAAAGTGCCAAGGGTTTTGATGAAAACTGCCAAGGGTTTTGACGTAAAGTGCCAAGGGTTTTGGCGAAATCTGGTCAGCTTTTGCATGAGGAGTCACCGGCTCATGACAGCGCGCTCGCTCGCTGCATTTCAATGACCGACTTGGGTTGGACCATTCGCTGCAGGGCGGCAGAAAAAGAAAGGGGCTGTGCCTTGATGGACACAGCCCCTTTTTCAATGGCTGTCGTGTGGCGTTGCCACGCGGCAGGGTGTAATCTTACTTCACCAGCACCTTGCGGACAGTGCCGTCGCTCATGCGAACGATGTTGATACCGCGGCGGAGGCTGTTGAGTTGTGTGCCGTCGATGGAGAAGACCTGAGCAGCCTTGCCGGCAGCATTGACGCTGTTGACGCCGCTGACTTCCTCTGCGAAGTTGGCACCCGTCTTACCGAGGTAGAAGAGTTTCCAGTTGGTGAAGATGGTCCAGTCGCCTTCGATGTGTGCTTCCTTGCGGATACCGATGGTCATCTTGCCATCCTCGCCCACCTGGACTTTCAGGCCGTTGTTGTACTTACCCCAGGTGATGAAGTAGTTCTCGGCGCAAGCCATGTCGTTGGGGATGAAGACGTCGGTCTCGAGGTTGCTGAGCTTGCCGGCTGCGATGGTCGACTCGCCGCTGCCGAGGCTTTCGGTGGAAGCATCGTCCATGGCGTTGAGCAGACGTTCTGTCATCATGCCCTTGGAGGTCTCGGCAAACATGTAAGCGTTGCGTACCTGTGCCAGAGAGTCGGTGAGGTTATCGGGGAATCCGGCGCGGTAGTAGCCCTGAAGCGTCAGCTCATAGAAGCCGGGCTTGAGGCCTTCGAGCTCCTGGTAGACGTTGATGCTGTCGGTGTTGTAGACTTCCATCTCGGTGTTGGCGGCAGTGCCGGGATTCGTCCAGTAGTCAGCCGATGCGCCGGTCCCCCAGAGGTTGTAGTCATAGTTGTAGATAATGCCGGTAACCTCTGTCTTGACTTCGGGCTCGTCCACTACGTCGGCGAAGATGTACTTAGCCCACTTCGTCTTGATGTTGGCTTTGATGGCTTCGAATGCGTCATTGTCCTCAATGGCGGAGCAGTCTTCCAGGCGACCCAACGTCTCTGACAGATATTCGGGCAGCTCGTTGTCGCTGGTGACATACAGCGGCATGGCGTATTCGTTCAGCAGAGAAGCGAACTGGTAGAGTTCAAGAGCCTTGTCGGCGCCTTCCTGTACGTAAGCCTGTGCGCTGGCGATCTCGTCGATCAGTGCCAGAGCCTGGTCGGGCTCTTCGATGTTGTCCTTGTCATCAATCTTGGCGAGGATGTCGTCGACGAGTGCCTGACCCTGCTTGCTGATGAGGTTCAGGGTAGCACCGGTGGACTCGTTCTCATAGGCACTGAGTCTGTTCACGAGGTCGGTGAACTCTTCTGCGCGAGCGTCGATCATTTCGAGGTAAGCCTGGATGTCCTGACCGTCGTACACGATGGAGAGGTTGTCCCAGAGGCACCATTCCTGTGTCGTCGTGCAGCGGATGCCGAGGTCGAGGTCGCCACGCTGTGCGTTCACGACGCGGATGGTGGTCTGGTAACCGCCGTGATCGAAGTGTACGCGTGCGCTGGGCATACCGTTAGGCATGTAGATGACGCTTCCGTCTTCCAGCTTGGCTGCGATGTCGTATTCTATGCCGCCGTCCACGTTGATGTAGTTCTCGGGTTCGGTCTCGTCGCCGCGCTGGTTGAGCAGCACGTCGCTGCCGCCGGCGAGGATGTTCTGGATCTTAGCCTCGTTGGAAGCGGTGTAGATGGCAAAGGTCGTGCCGGCCTGGTCTTCCTCGGTGAATGCCATGCGGTTGCCGCCGGGCTGGTTGCGGGTGAAGCCCTGCAGGGTGATGTTGTACACGCCGGCAGGCATGTCCTTGATGACCTGGTGGATGTCGAACTTAGCGCAGTAGACTTCAGCCAGGCCGTTGGCGATGGCGGGGGTAGCGCCGCTGCGTACTTCCCATCCTTCGAGGTTGGTGTCGAAGCCCGGGTTCACCATGAGCAGTGTGACGTCGTCGCCCTTCTGGATGTTGTCGCCAGAGAGGTAGTTGCGGATGATGGTGGGCACGCTGGCAATCTTGGCGTTGATTTCCTCAGCCGTCAGTGTACCATCTTCGTAAGCCGTGGTGAGCTCGTCCTGCAGATTCTCCAGCTGCTCAGCCAGATCTTCCCAGTGGTCGTTGGAACCTACCTGGTCCACATAGCCGGTGAGCTCGCCCGTGTTCGGGTCGATGAAGTTGTACAGCGTCTTGTAGGCAGCGATGCTCTCGTTGAGGGCAGCCAGCGCAGCCTTCAGGTCGGCCGTAGCAGCCTCGCAGGTCTCGTCGTCAGCACCGTCGGCCAGCACTTGCTTGGCAGCGTCGATGGCAGCGGCCAGACCGGTCTTCGTCTCGGCGTAAGCCTTGGCCTCATCGAGGTCGATGGCCTCAGCGTTCTTGATGGCGATGTCGAGGGTTGCCTGTGCGGGCGTGAGGTCGGTGGCACCATAGTATGTGATGCGGAAGTTGTCGGCTGCAATCCAGTTGGCAGTAGCGCTTTCGGTCTTCAGACCAAAGGTAATGGATGTCGCATTGTTCGGAGCGATGAATGCCACGGAGAAGTGTTCGGGCTTGCCGTCGCCTGTGGAAACCTCGGTCTTTGCCTGACTGCCGTCAGCCTCGATGTAGAGATAGACGCCCTTGGTGGGGTTGCTGCCGGCAGCGTCGGCCCACTGGTAGACGGAGATGACATCAGCTTCGAGCATGTACTTGCCGCCGGGCAGGCCATAGACCGTCTGACGGAGGAAGCCGTCGCCGATGGTGAAGGGCGAAGCGTTGCTGCGCCAAGCCTCGATAAACTGTCCGATAGTGACGTCGCCGTTGGTGTAGCTGGCACCTTGATAACCTATGTTGGTGGCGTTCTGGCCTTTGACGAAGGTGCATTCCCAACCATTGATGTCGCCGTCGAAGTTGGGATTAGTCAGACATTCTTCAGTGACTTCGAGGGGGAAGTCCTCGCTGGCGCTCTTCCAGTTCTCGGCCCACTGTGCGCGGTTGATTTCAGCTTTCAGTGCTGCGTAGGCGGCATCGAGCTCCTCAGCGGTAGCTTCAGCGAACTCATAGACGGCCGTAGCGTCTTCCGTGTTCACGGCATAGCCGAGCTCGGTGGTGCTGACCAGCAGTTCATAGAGCTTGAAGCGAGCCTGATAAGCTGCTTTCGCATTGTTGAAGGCAGTGAGAACAGCCTGGTATTCCTCGCTGTTCACCTTGGCTTTGTAGTCGGCAGCGTAAGCTGCGACAGCCTCGCCGTTCTCAGCGCTGACGAAGCGCCAGAGGATCAAGGGGAGGATGGTGCTGCCCTCTTGGGGCTCTACTGCCAGGTCGGTCCATGTGGTGGCCCATCCTGAGCTGATGTTGTTGCCGTCGACGCCAAAGGCTACTTCGCCGTTATCAACATACTTTGTGCGGGCGTAGGAGTTCTGAATCATGTAGCCGCCCTCTACTTCCTTGACGGTCCATGTGCCGTAGCTGCTCCAACGGCCTTCGTCACCGTCAATCCAAGTCTGTGCGCCGTCCTCGCCCACGAAATACATGGCTCCGGAGGTGTTCTTGGAGTTGTTCATGGCGATGATGGTCCATGCGGTCTCGTCGAGAGTGTTGGTCTGGAACTCGAACGGCAGCACGTAGTTGGCAGTGGTGTTGTCGCTGACGGTGTTGATGGTCACGGGCTCCTGACTGACAAGCACTACGGAGTCGCACAGTACGATGCCTCGTGTGCCCCACGTCTGTCCTCCTCCGAGGAAGAGGCCTGTGCCGACGTTGTAGAGGTAATACTGTCCGCCGCTTTCGGGTGTAGCCCAATCGCCTGTGTACTCAGCCGGTGCGGCCGGTGCCTTGGGGTATGTGGGTTTTTCCCACTGTGCCATGGCGCCCGTACTGACTGTCATTGCGCTGATGAGCGCAAGAAGAGAAAAGTACTTGTGTTTCATAAAGCAGTTAGTAATTTTAAGTAAATAAGTGTGGTTATTTCTCTCTATTTGGTGACAAAGATACACTTATTCTTTTTACCTTGTGCCTTTCAATAAATGAAATTGCGCGCAGTTAAGAAAAATTAACTAAAGGCGTGAGTGTATAGAATAAAGTGCATGAGTATATAGAAATAAAGGTGCGAGTATATAGAAATAAAGGTGCGAGTATATAGAAATAAAGGTGCGAGTATATAGAAATAAAAGTACGAGTATATAGAAATAAAGGTGCGAGTATATAGAAATAAAAGTTCGGGTATATAGAACTAAAGGCGTAAGAGGATGGAATAAAGGGCATGAGTGTATATAGAAAAGCGCTGCGACGTGTGGTCGCAGCGCTTGTGTGGTTGTGCGGTAAGCCCTGCGGGGGCTTGCCGCGGTGGGCGGATTGGAGTTTACTTCACGAGCACCTTGTGGACCTGTCCGTCGGCATTGCGAACGATGTTGATGCCGCGGCGGAGGGCGTTGGTGCGACGACCGTCGATGGTGTAGATGGCCTCGATGGCTGCCATGCGAGCACCTGCGTTGATGCTTTCAACAGCGCTGGGTGCGGTGGTGCCGAGGTATTCGAGCTTGAAGTTGGTGAAGGGGCACCAGTCATTGTCGCTGCTGGGCTTCTGTTCCTTCTTCAGTCCGAAGCGAACCTCGCCGCTGATGCCGTTCTCCACGCCGTAGCTGAAGAAGATCTCGTTGTGGTAGCGGCCGTCGGCAACCATGTTGGCAAAGCCGGTCTTGTCGTTGGTGCTCCAGAAGTACCAAGGCTCGCTGTCGGTCGGTGCTACGGTGTAGCGGCTGACGTTGGCCACGGGGGCCTCTTCGTCCACAGCGCCTGCTTCGATTTCCTCGGCCGTCTTGGGTGCTTCAGCCTTGTAGGCTCCGCCTTCGATGTTGCTCCACAGCATGACGGGTACGCCGTTGTTGTTCACGTAGAGCACTTCGGGGCTGAATGCCGTGCCGTTGGCGACGGCAGAGAGTTCGCTGCCCGTGCCGCCGTAGCGGTAGAGAGCGTCGACGCTCAGGCGATAGTAACCGTTGCGCAGGGTGGGCAGGGTCTGATAGATGTCGAAGGAGGTGGCGCCCCAGAACTCAGCTACGCCGAAGTTTTGGCTGGCAGCAGCAGCGTCGCCGCCGGCATTGCCTTCCTGTTCGACGGTCCATCCGTTCTTGTTGCCGGCAATGAAGTCGGCGTTCTCGATGAGGGTGGTGAGGTTGGCAGGAGCTTCAATGGAAGCCTCGTCGAGGATGTCCATGGAGAGGACACAGGCGAGCCAGTTGTCCTTCAGTCCTTTGATCCACGCCTCGATCTGTGCATTGCTCTCGTAGTTATCGGAGCCGATGGCGGCATCAGCCTCCTCGATGATGCCCTGGATGGTCTGGTCAGAGGGGATGCCTTCCAGATTGCTCAGCTTCTCGCTGTACATGGGTATGAGCTCCTGCAGCTGGTTGATGATGAGGTCTCCCGACTTCTCGGTGTAGGCGATGGCCTCGGCGAGTTTGTTGATAGCAGTAGTCTTGGCGTCGGTGTTGCTGTCCTCGATGGCTTTTTCGCCGGCCTCCAGTGCTTCGTCGAGGAGCTTGCGTCCTTCTGCTACGCCGTGGTCGTTGGCCTCGGCAGCCTTGTCGATGAGTGCCTGGATGTCCTTGTTGAGTGCATCGCCGGAGATGGCACCGTTGTAGAAGAGCTTGAAGCCGTACCAGATGGTCCAGTGGTTGGAGAGCAGTTCCTCCGTACCAGCGACGCCCACGCGGAGCACGTCGCCGTCGTTGAGCACGTTGCCGCTGACGCTGACCACGGTCTGCTGTGCCTGTGCCTCAAAGCGCGGGTCGGTGAAAATCATGTAGGCTGACTGCTGGTTGTTGGGCAGGTAGTTGCCGTCGGCGCAGTCATAGGGGCTGGCGAGGTCTACGAACTCGGGGCAAGCCAGTGCGGCCAGGTTGATGAAGCTCTGCTGGTTGGCGCCGGCATAGAGGTATGCCATGCCCTTTCCGTACTCGGGATCGTTCTGCCAGCCGGGATAGTTGGCGTCGTTGGCCTCTACGCGGAAGAAGCCGTTGGTCTGGATGGTGTAGCGTCCCTTCGGGAGGTTCTGGAACTCACGATAGATGTTGAACGGGCGAGCATCCCAGACTTCGGCTGTGCCGTAGTTGGTCTTGAAGTTGCCTGTCTCGGTCTCGTTCATCCACACGGCCGTGGAGTCCGTGGGATAGCCTTTGGCGAAGGCCGTCTGTGTGGTACCGTAGGCGAAGTCCATGTGCTCGAAGAGGCTCGTGATGTCGAGGGGCTCTTCCAGGGGCTGCCCTGCAGCGACGGCTTCGTCGAATGCCTTGCGGAGTGCATCCTTAATCATGGGCTCGTAAGCAGCGATGGCAGCTTCGATTTCTGCGGTGGTCATGGTGCCTTCCTGATAAGCAGTCTCGTACTGGTCCATGAGCTTTTCGATCTGTTCCTGCAGTTCGCCTTCGTATTTAGCGTCGTCTTCAGTGAGGCGGTCGATGAATGCGTCGAGCTTCTTGTATGCAGCTTCGCTCTCGACGACGGCCTTGCGTGCAGCGTCGATGGCGTTGAGTGCAGCGATGTACTCGGCATCGCGGCTCTTGTCGGATTCTGCGTTGACGAGGGGTTCAGCCACGGCCAGTGCCTGCTTCAGGGCGTCTACCAGGGCTGCTTCAGCCTTCACCTCTTCGGCGTAGGGCGATACGCTGTTGTAGCTCACGACGAGGGCAGTCCATGAGGGCGAGTCCTTGCATTCGCCGATGGCATAGAGGCGGAAGTTGTCCATGCCCATCCAGTTGCAGTTGGTGTTCTCAGCCATCAGACCGATGGTCATGGTCTCGGCACCGGAGTAGTCGAAGTCGAAGCTGAAGTGCTCAGGCAGACCGTCGCCAGTGGAGATGGGCTCCTCGCCGTGTACGGTGTAGCTTCCGTTGTTGTAGAAGAGGTAGACGCCGGTCTGGTCCATCATGTCAATCTCTCCAGACTGCTGCACGGCGATAGCGTCGCACTCGATGCGATAACGTCCTTCGGGCAGGCCCGTTATGGTCTGGCTGATAACGCCGTCCTTCAGTGTTCCGGGCTGGGCCAGCCAGCTTTCAATCCAGTTCTTGACGGTCACACCGTTGTTTTCGTAGGCTTTAGCCTGCACCTGCAAGTTCTTACCCATGCCTTCAGTGATGGTCCAGGGAGCCATGCCGTTCTCGAAGTCGGGGTTGACGATGGTGTACTTGGTGATGTCGAGCGGGTTGTCCTCGCTGCTCTGCGGAATCAGTGCGAGCACGGCGGCGCGTGTCACTTCGGTGCTAAGTGCGGTAGCGGCGGCATTCAGCTCCTCGACGGTGGCACCGTCGAATTCGTAGACGGCGGAAGCGGCCTCGGTGTCAACGCCATACTGTGCGCCTTCGACCAGCAGTTCGTACAGCGCCAGGCGGGCTTGGTAGAGTGTCAGTGCGCTGCTGTAGGCCTCAGCCTTCTCGGAATAGCCAGTGATGTCGACGCGGTCGACGGGAATGAAAGCCCATTCGATGTTGGCGTCCTCGATGGTCTTCGTGAAGCTGACGTACTTGCCTGCTCCTGTGCTGCCGGCATACTCGTCGGCGGCATTGGCGAAAGCACCCTGGTCGGGGGACGACTGCATGTAATAGTAACCGCTTTCAGCCTTCGGGAAGACGAAGAAGTCGCCACCCTGATTGTTCATGTCGACGTAACCGTCGTCGCCCGAACGGAACAGGTGGTTGCGTCCGGCAGGCGGGTTGTAGCCGTTTTCGCGGTCGTGGTCGCCGTAGAACTTATCCTGTGCGTCCATCGTGCGTCGAAGGACGTATGTGCCTTCGAACTCAGTGGCATCCAGGGTAATCTGCATGTAAGGCATGCCGTTGGCGGTGAGGCTGATCTGCGTGGCCCAGACGTTGGAGCCCGTGAGGAACTGGGCTTCGCCGACGTTCATGATGAAGAAGTTCCCGTCCACCTGGGGCTCCACGGCATTCGTGAGGAGCTCCTTAGCGGGATTCTCCGGGGCGACAGGAGCCGTCCATGTCTGTGCCATGGCTGCCACGCTGAGGGCCGCCACAGACAGAAGAGAAAGTAAACGCTGTTTCATTAGAGTTTTTGGTTTAGTTAGTGAATAAATGAATAGTTTTTACCGTTGTCGGGACATCCTGTGAGGATTTCCGCCGCAAAGATAGATATTATTTTAATAGGTGTGCCGGCAAGGGGCCGATTTAACGGTTCCGTTAAGATTTATTAACGCATGGATAGCGGCGTTCTTCTGCCTGCGTGTGTGCCGAGGGTCTGTCCCGAAAGTGCCTTGAGTTTTCCGAAAAAGTGCCTTGAGTTTTGCCCAAAAGTGCCTTGATTTTTACCCGAAAGTGCCTTGAGTTTTTCTCAAAACTGCCTTGAGTTTTACCCCAATCTCTTAAGAGTTTTTGCTGACCCTGACAGCCAGGTGGTCCGGAGAGGGTCGTGGGCCTTGGATATTGATGTATAAGCGTTCGCGTGCAGACGCGAGGGGAGTACGTGCGGAGGTGGCTGCGCGTTTCGGGAAGAAAAAACGGCGTTTTCTTTGGTCGCATAGCGTTTTTTGCTTACCTTTGCCGTCGAAAAAGACAACGAATCAAGATTTAAGCGCTGAAACGTTATGACAATCGCAGTAGACTTCGACGGCACCATCGTGCACGACCGCTATCCCGACATCGGGGCAGAGATGCCTTTCGCCACGCAGACGCTGCGGATGCTGATTGAGGAGCGTCACCGCCTGATTCTGTGGACGGTGCGCGAAGGCGAGCTGCTGGACGAGGCAGTAGAGTGGTGCCGCCAGCATGGCGTGGAGTTCTACGCCGTGAACCGCGACTTCCCCGAAGAAGACGTGGAGCGGAACCGGAGCTACAGCCGCAAGATCAAGGCCGACCTGTGGATCGACGACCGCAACGTGGGCGGGCTGCCCGACTGGGGAACCATCTACCGTATCATCCACGAGCGCAAGACCTACGAGGAGGTGCTGACGGGTTTACAGGATTTGTCGCAGGGCGCAGGACGGCATCGCAAGAAAAAGTGGTGGCAGTTCTGACCTTGTTACCTTGAGTTAACACAAAGAAAAACAGCGGGACGGCTTGCCGCTGGTGCACGGTTTCGACCTGCTGCGCGGGAGGAAAGTCCGGGCCACACAGGGCACTCCGCTACCTAACGGATAGAAGTCTGCGAAGGCTTGCACGTGTAGAAGAAAAGAACCGCCGCCTCCCCCGCGGGGGCGGTAAGGGTGAGAAGGCGGGGTAAGAGCCCACCAGGCGCATGGTGACATGCGTGCTGTGCACACCGGAGGTGGAAAGTTCGCGTATACCGGCAACGCGCCGACTGCGCCCGTCCGCGGGCGTAAGGGCGAGAGAGGGCTGCCCGTCCGAGCCGGAGGGTAGAACGATAGAGGCGGCGTGTGAGCGTCGTCGTAGATAAATGGCAGGCGCCGCCCTCGGGCGGTACAGAACCCGGCTTACAGTCCCGCTGTTTTTTATTTAAGGATTTATTATCAGAAGTTAAGAAGTCCTGGCGCTCCGGACTTTCAGCGTGTCAGGACTTCAGGGACACACAGTAAAGATATGAACGTAAGTAGGATCATAGGATTCTTCCGCGAAGGGCTGCTGTGGACCATCGATGTCAGTCAGCTCGGCCGGCTGCAGCGATGGGGACTTCATCTGCTGCGTCGTCTGGTGATGGCGGTGGAGCTCTTCGTGGGCCGTAACCTCAGCAGCCACGCTTCGGCGCTGACGTATGCCAGCATCCTGGGCGCCGTGCCCATCCTGGCCATTATCTTCGCCATCGCTCGCGGCTTTGGCTTTGAGCGGCTCATCGAGGAGAAGCTGACGAGCAGCGTCCGCTTCACGCCGGAGATGACCTCCACGCTGATGGATTTCGTCAATTCCTACCTGGAACGAGCCCGGGGCGGCGTCTTCCTGGGCGTGGGTCTGGTAATGCTGTTCTACACCTTGATTAACCTGACGTCCGATATCGAAACGGCGTTCAACACCATCTGGAAGGTGAAGACCTCGCGCAACATCTACCGTCGCGCCGTGGACTACATCAGCGTCTTCTTCCTGCTGCCCATCATCATCGTCATCACCTCGGGCATGCAGATCTTCCTGGCAGGCATCGGCCACTTCCTGCCCTCCTTCACTTTCATCAACGACGGCATCGAACTGCTGGTGCAGTGCACGCCGTTCCTGCTGGCCGGCCTGGCGTTCGCCCTGCTCTACAAGATGATGCCCAACACCGAGGTCCACTGGCGCGCGGCCCTCGTGCCGGGTCTGCTGGCGGGTGCCGTGTTCCAGTTGCTGCAGTGGTTCTACATTCATTCGCAGATGTGGATATCGGGCTATAACGCCATCTACGGCTCTTTCGCCGCCGTCCCGCTCTTCATGCTTTGGCTTCAGCTGTCGTGGACCATCTGCCTTTTTGGCGCACAGCTGTCTTATGCCAACCAGATGGAGGCCGATTTCGCTTTCGAGAAGCGCGCCCCGCGCCTGAACCGCCGGGCCCACGACCGCGTGGCCGTGCAGGTACTGGCCGAGCTGCAGCACGCCTTCCAGCATTCGCAGACGCTGACGGCGCAGGACATCGCCGACCATACGCATGTGCCTCTGTCGCTGGTGAACAGCATTCTCGACGAGATGACGTCCGACCCGCAGCGTCCCCTGGCGCGTGAAGTGGTGCACGGGCGCGGCACCACCTCGCATTACCTGCTGGCCGGTCAGCTGGAAGGCGACCTCGAAGCTGCCGTGGCTGCCTATTACTGTCAGCTGGGCGACGACCTGTAGGGGCGAAGGCAGGGTAAAGAAATGCAAAAATGTCAGTCCGCGGTTTTAATCGCTGTTAAGGTGACCGCGGGCGGTGTTAAAAGGTTGCAAAAAAGACCGACAAATCGTCAGTCCATTAAACTTTTGCACTACTTTTGCGGTCGGAAATAACAAAAACAGACCCGGAAAGGTGTGACTTCCGGAAAGTGGATAATCGCAAAAGTAAATGATAACAATGACACAGAAGACTAAGAATTGGCTCGGCGCCGCAGCACTGGTGCTGAGCAGCAGCGTCCTCACGGGCGCCATCATGACCAACCGCGTGTCCGTCGCCACGACGGCCAACGCCGCAGACACCCCTATGACTACGACCGCGCCCGCCGCCGTGCCCGCTGCAGGCTATGTGGACCTCACGGGCGCTGCCGCAACGTCGGTGAACAGCGTCGTCTATATTAAAGTAACACAGAATGCCAAGCGGCAGACCGTCACCGTACGCGACCCCTTTGAGGAGTTCTTCGGCGACTTCTTCGGCTATGGCAACCGCGGCCGCGGACAGGGACGCCAGCAGGAAATAGAGACTCAGCCCAAGCGCCAGGGCGCCGGCAGCGGTGTCATCATCTCGGCCGACGGATACATCGTCACCAACAACCACGTCGTGGAGGGCGCCGACGAAATACTCGTCAAGCTCAATGACAACACCGAGTACAAGGGACGTGTCATCGGTCTGGACGCCACCACCGACCTCGCTCTCATCAAAGTGGAAGCCAAGAACCTGCCCGCCATCAAAATCGGCGACAGCGACGCCCTGAAGATCGGCGAATGGGTGCTGGCCGTGGGCAACCCCTTCAACCTCACCTCCACCGTCACTGCCGGTATCGTCTCGGCCAAGGCCCGCTCGCTGGGTGCCAATGGCGTGGAGAGCTTCATCCAGACCGATGCCGCCATCAATGCCGGTAACTCCGGCGGCGCACTGGTCAACGAGCGCGGTGAACTCGTCGGCATCAATGCCATGCTCTACAGCCAGACCGGCAGCTACAGCGGCTACGGCTTCGCCATCCCCACCACCATCATGAACAAGGTGGTGGCCGACCTCAAGGAGTTCGGCACCGTGCAGCGTGCCATGCTCGGCGTGCGCGGACAGGATGCTACGACCTACATCGATGTCGAGAAGGAGAAAGGCAATGAGGTCGACCTCGGTACCACCAAGGGTATCTACGTCGCTGAAGTAGAGGAGAAGTCGAGTGCCGCCGACCTCGGACTGCAAAAGGGCGATGTCATCGTCGCCATCGACGGCAAGGAAGTGACGAAGTTCGCCGAGCTGCAGGAAGCCATGGCTCAGCATCGTCCCGGCGACAAGGTGAACCTTACCTATCTGCGCAATAAGAAGAAACACACCGGCACCGTCGTCCTGCGCAACGCACAGGGCAGCACCGAGCTGATGGAAGAAGTGGACATCGACCTCTTCGGCGCACAGCTCAAGCCCCTCAGCGACGAGACCAAGCGCGCACTGGCCCTCAGCTACGGCCTGGAAGTGACTGCCATCAAGAAAGGCAAGATGATGGACGAGGGCGTCACCAAAGGCGTCATCATCCTGCAGGTCAATGACCGCCCGATGCGCACCGTAGAAGATTTCGAGGAAGCCGTCCGCGCCGCCAACCAGACCAGCGACCGCACCCTCTGGATACGTGCCGTGATGCCGAGCGGTCGCAAGCGGAGCTTCGTTATCGACCTCAATAGCGAAAAGAAGGACAGAAAGTAAGCTGCGAGGGAAAGATTTTCAGAAAATTATTTGATTTTTTTTGCGCGCAAGGATATTTTTGTATATCTTTGCGCGCTTAAATATTGATTCAAGAGTATGAGACAATTAAAGATTACCAAAAGTATCACGAACCGCGAGAGCGCCTCGTTGGACAAGTATCTTCAGGAGATAGGCCGCGAAGACCTCATCACCGTGGAGGAAGAAGTGGAACTGGCGCAGCGTATTCGCAAAGGCGACCGTGCCGCGCTCGAGAAACTGACTCGTGCCAACCTCCGCTTCGTGGTCAGTGTGGCCAAGCAGTACCAGAACCAGGGCCTGTCCCTGCCCGACCTCATCAACGAGGGCAACCTCGGCCTCATCAAGGCTGCTGAGAAGTTCGACGAGACGCGAGGCTTCAAATTCATCTCATACGCCGTATGGTGGATCCGACAGAGCATCCTGCAGGCGCTGGCAGAGCAGAGCCGTATCGTGCGTCTGCCCCTGAACCAGGTCGGCTCGCTCAATAAAATCAGCAAGGCCCTCTCCAAGTTTGAACAGGAGAACGAGCGCCGCCCCAGCCCCGACGAGCTGGCAGAGGAACTGGACATCCCCGTAGACAAAATCTCGGATACACTGAAAGTCAGTGGCCGCCACATTTCCGTGGACGCTCCTTTTGTGGAAGGTGAGGACAACACGCTGCTTGACGTCATCGTCAACGACGACAGCCCTATGGCCGACCGCGGACTCGTCAACGAGAGTCTCAGCCGCGAGATCGACCGAGCGCTCTCCACACTGAGCGAGCGCGAGAAGCAGATTGTCGAGATGTTCTTCGGTATCAATCATCAGGAAATGACGCTCGAGGAGATCGGCGACAAATTCAATCTTACCCGTGAGCGTGTACGCCAAATAAAGGAAAAGGCAATCCGCAGGCTGCGCAACAACGCCAAAAGCAAACTCCTCAAATCCTACCTCGGATAAAGTTACACTATGAAGATGTTTCAGTCCCGATTCGCGCTCCTGGTGGTAGCCCTCGTGTGCAGCCTTGCCGTCATGGCAGGCGACAAGAAACCCGTCAAGCAGCGCATCTATATGTTCGGATTCGCAGCCTCGTTCACCGACTCTGTGGCCTGCCAGACCACAGTGCAACAGTTGGACAGCGCATGGCTGGACGAGCACAAATTCCTGATGGACCGTGCCCTCTACAGCCTGCAGCTGCAGTACCACATGGAGCACGTGCAGCAGGTGAAGAACCCCGTATGCACCGTCTTCTTCGGGCGCAGTGCCAAGCGTGTGCAGCGCCTGTGGAACAAGATGCAGCGCCGCTATCAGAAAGAAGAAGGGCTGTCGTACCGCATTCTGCCTGAGGACGGTTTCAAGTTCGTCGTGGAAGAGTGGACGGATCCTTACGAAACACAACAGACACAGTGACCATGAAGACAGAACACTATAAGGTGGCGTTGCATCGCCTCGATATTTGTTTCCCCGATTCTCTGGACGGACCGACCTTGTTGCCGTCCTTCCGACCCTTTGTTACGGAGGACGACGGTCAGCCTTTGCTGACGATGGAGGTTGAACTCGGTGCCGCCCCCGACTTCACACAGTGGGAAGAAATCGGGCAGTTCGACTGCGGCGGTGCCAACCACGGCGTTTACCGCGATGCTCAAGGCGGCTATGCCTTTGAGATCAGCCTGCCGGATTGCGACGGTGGCGCCCTCAGCTGCTGCATGACAGCCAGTGCCGACTTCACCCGTTGCCGTGCCGTCCTCACGGGACAGTCGCTCCGCCAGCATCAGTTTGGCCTGAACAATGCGATGATGATGGCGTTTGCTTTTGCTGCTGCGGAAATGGACACCCTGTTGGTTCACGCTTCGGTTATCCGCAATGATGGCTACGGTTATCTGTTCACCGCTCCCTCTGGCACAGGAAAGAGTACACATACCCACCTTTGGTATCAGTATATCCCAGGCTCCGACTTGATGAATGACGACAATCCCGTCGTTCGCATCGTCGATGGACAGACGCGTATCTATGGCTCGCCGTGGAGCGGAAAGACCCCTTGCTACAGGAACATCTGGGCGCCTGTCGGTGCTATCACCCGCATCGAGCAGAAGCCTGAGAACACCATCCGCCGCATGGCACCCGTAGAAGCCTTTGCCATGCTGCTGCCGGCCGTAAGCTCCATGAAATGGGACAAGCGCGTCTATGAAGGCATTTGCCACTGCATCTCACGTCTGCTGCGCACCACACCCATCTATCTGCTTGGGTGCCGGCCCGACGAAGAGGCTGCTCACGTTAGTCACGATGCCATCGCCGTGCGCAAATCTTCCCAAGCATGAGCCTCAAGTCCATCATCAAGCGAGTAGCGTATGCCCTCGGCACGCCCTTCCGTCGCGCCAAGCAACGGAAGTATACCGATGCCGATAGCGGGATGGCACGTGTAGAACTGCCCAATGACAAGCTCTTGCCCCTCGTGCGAAAGTTCGTGGACGGCGGCGAGAAAGCCGTGATTTCGGTCAAAGGCTACAGCATGAGACCTTTCCTGGAACATCTGCGCGACAAGGTGGAACTGGCTCCTTGGAAAGAGCTTCACGTGGGCGATGCCATCCTTGCAGAGATAGCCCCCGGGCATTTTGTGCTGCACCGCATCATCGCCATCGACGGCCAGGGGCACATCACCCTGATGGGCGACGGCAATCTTCGGGGCACCGAGCATTGTACCTTAGCCGACGTCTGCGGTGTCGTCACCCGCTACATACGCCCCAATGGGCATGTCATAGAGGCCAGCGACCCGCGTCTGTGCCGCCGTATCCGCCTGTGGAGACGGCTGCTTCCCATCCGGCGTATCCTCCTATTTGTCTATAAACAAACTATTTAGCCATATGCATATCAAGAAAGGTTTTGAACTCATGGATGTCTGCGGCGAAGCCGTGGTCGTCGCTCATGGAAAGGAAAACATAGACTTCTCGAAAGTAATCAGTCTGAACGAAAGTGCCGCCTACCTCTGGCATAAGGTGGAAGGAGAGGAGTTCGATGCTCCCAAGCTGGCTCATCTGCTCACCGAGGAATACGAGGTGGACGAGGCTACGGCGCTGCACGATGCAGAGAAAATGATGAACGACTGGCGCGAGGCCGGCCTGGCAGAGGACTGAAATGAAGAGTGAAGAATGAAGAGTGAAGAATGAAGAATAAAAATTACCTGCAAGACTTGATGGTAAATCTTACTCTTCATTCTTCACTCTTCACTTTTTATTCTTCACTTCATATTTTTCACTCTTCTCTCTTCATTTTTCATTCTTCCATCTTCACGTTTATATTCTTCATCTGTCTCAGGATCCACGTCTGTCGTCGGAGCATGTAGGCCGACGGCTCTTTGCTGCTGTAGCGCAGAGGATTCGGCAGCGTGGCCGCTATCAGTGCGCACTGTACGCGTGAGAGTTCCGACGCCGTGCAGTTGAAATGAAGCTGTGCCACTGCTTCGGCGCCATAGATCCCGTCTCCCATCTCGATGCTGTTCAGGTAAACTTCCATGATGCGCTGTTTGCCCCAGACGAGTTCGATGAGGGCGGTGAAATAGACTTCCAATCCCTTACGGACCCACGAGTGTGCAGGCCAGAGAAAGACATTCTTGGCAGTCTGCTGGCTGATAGTGCTGCCGCCCCGTTGCCGCTTGCCGGCGCGCTGCTCCTCCCATGCGGCGCTGATGGCGTTGAAGTCAAAGCCATGGTGCTTCATGAACAGCTGGTCTTCGGAAGCCATGACTGCCGTGGGCAGGTGAGACGACATCTCAGACATCGGAACCCAATGGTGGCGCAGACGTATGTGTTCGCCGTGACCGACCTGTTGTGCGCAGCGGATGACCATCAGCGGCGTCACGTAGACGGGCAACCAGCGGTAGGCCACGACGGCGAGCAGGGTGGAAGCGAAGAAGAATATGACGACGATTTGCAGCAGCCGCTGCAGCCGGTGAAGGAGTTTCTTCATAAACTACATTATTTTTCACCACAAAAGTACGATAAAATGCTGACACTACCGAAAAAAAGACTTACTTTTGCGCCATGAAACAGCAGATTGTTCTCCTTTTCATCCTCTCGCTCGTGTTTCAAGCTCCGCGGTGTGCAGCCTTTGCACAGTTCACGCGCAGCTTGTCCAGTGAGATACGAACCGTGCAGACCGTGGTCAACGGTGATCCGTTGCAGCCGCCGGTGGCACGCCTTGGGGCGAGGGTAGAGGTGAGTTTCGACCAGCTCTCGCACGCGTACACGCGATACATATATAAGATACAGTTCTGCAATGCCGACTGGACGCCGGCCACGGAGATCTTCGAGAGCGACTTCCTGCAGGGCTTCAACGGGCAGCCGTTAGAGGACTACGAGACGAGCTTCAACACCACCATCCTCTACACGCACTATCGTCTTGTCCTGCCGAACGAAGATGTGCGTCTGCTCCTGCCCGGCAATTACCGTGTCAGCATCTTTAATGACGAGGCCGGCGATGAGGAGCCTGTCGCTGAGGCTTGCTTCTCGCTGCTGTCGCCCCAGATGAGTGTCGGCGCTACGGTGACGACCAACACCGACGTCGATTTCAACCAGAAACACCAGCAGGTCAGCTTCAGTGTCAACTATGGCACGCGACGCGTGGTGGACCCGCAGCGCGAATTGCGAACGGTCGTCATGCAGAACCGCCGCCGTGATCACGCCGTAGTGAATCTGCCGCCGAATATCCAGAAGGCAACGGGCGTAGAGTGGAACCACCGCCGCGAGCTCATCTTCCCTGCGGGGGCCGAGTTTCATAAGTTCGAGATGCTCGATATGCACGTGAGCGGGATGGGCATAGACCGGATGCAATGGTTCGAACCCTACTACCATGCCACCCTTTTTGCCGTCTCGCCGCAGCACAACTACACGTTCGACCACGACGCCAACGGCGCCTTTATCGTCCGCACGATGGACGACGAGGAGGTGGACACGCAGGCCGACTATGCCTACGTGCATTTCCTCTTGCAGACGCCACGGCTGCCGGGGGGCGACGTCTATGTTTCGGGTTTGTGGAACGGCGGCTTCCCGAATCCAGAGTGCCGCATGACTTATGATGAGCGTGCCGGCGCCTATGAGGCCGTCGTCCCCCTCAAACAAGGGTATTACAGTTATCAGTTCCGCCAGCTCGGCAGCGATGGGGTGGGGCAGACCGCCCGCACCGAAGGCGACTTCTACCAGACCGAAAACGAATACATCATACTTGTCTATCACCGTCCGCAGGGGGCGCGCTACGACGCCCTTGTGGGCTACGCCAAGATTCAGTCCAATGGAAATCATTAAACAGTTCTTTCAGCAGATGGGGGACATGCTCAGCATCCCCTGGTCCTTTGTCATTCTTGAGCTGGTGGGCACGCTGGCCGGTGCCGTCTCAGGTGCCCGTTTGTCTGCTGCCAAGCAGTTCGATCTCTTCGGCGCCTTCATCGTCGGCACGGCAACGGCAGTGGGGGGCGGAACGACGCGCGACCTGCTCATCGGCAAGACGCCTTTCTGGCTCGAGGATCCCATCTACCTGCTGACGTGCCTGTTCGGCCTCGTGTGGGTCATCGCTTTCCGCAAGTGGCTGGTCCGGCAGAACAATACCTGGTTCCTCTTCGACTGCATCGGCTTCTCGCTCTTCAATGTCATCGGCATCGAGAAAGCCCTGGGGGTGGGGATGCCCACGTGGGCTGCCATCTGCCTGGGCGTCGTCACCGGCGCCGGCGGAGGCGTGCTGCGCGATATCCTCATCAACGAGGTGCCGCTCATCTTCCGCAAGGAAATCTATGCCACCTGCTGTCTGGCTGGCGGCATCGTCTATGTCCTCTTCCTCCACATCGGCTGGCGTCCCGAGGGCGCGGCCGTCCTCTCCTGCACGGTGGCCATCGCCATTCGTCTGCTGGCAGTGAAGTACAGCTGGGGCCTGCCCACCCTCAAGGCCGAGCCCTGAGGGGCTGGCACGTTTTTCAGTGACTTTTTCTCGAAAGTGTCTTGAGTTTCACTCAAAAGTGCCTTGAGTTTTGCCCTTTTTTCAAGAGAGATTTTCTCGAAAGTGCCTTGAGTTTTTCTCAAAAGTGCCTTGAGTTTCGACCCTCTTCCCTGTGACTTCTGAATGAATGTGCATCGGGCTTCTGTCTTGGGCTGAAAGAGACCGACGACGTCAGGGCAGGAACGCCTCCACACCTCAATGCCCGTTTCGCTGCATCCCGCTTCGCGCCATTCCGACAATAACGGCAAAGGGGCCGTGTCGACTTTTCCGACACAGCCCCTTCGTTTGTGTATTACGCAGTTAATGCGCAGATGCGTTCGTAGGCAGATTACTGGAGCGTTCCAGCCTCAGCCTGCTTGATCATCTGCTCGCTGGCATAGAGGAAGACCTCCACGCGGCGGTTCTGCTTCTGACCGGCTGCCGTGCTGTTGTCAGCGACAGGGTTCTGCTCGCCCAGACCGGCGGTCTCCTTGATCTGAGAGGTCGACACACCCTGCTTCGTCAGGTAGTTGGTGACGGCCTGTGCGCGCTGCAGGGAGAGAGCCTGGTTCTTCTGAGCGCTCTGCTCGGCAGTGCTGTTCTTCCAACCCTGATTGTCGGTGTAGCCTACGATGCCGACGTTCATGTCGGTGTTCTGCTTCAGCACGTCGTTGGCAAACTTGTTCAGCGAGCTCATAGCGCTGGCGCTCAGCGTGGAGCTGCCTGTGGTGAACAGGATGCCGCTGTCGAAGGTCACCTTCACGGCCTGGTAGCCATTGGCGTCGGTGACGCTTTCTACCTGAGCATTAGCCACCTGAGCAGCAGCGGCCTTTGCCTTGTCCATCTTCTTGCCGATGAGCACGCCGGCGGTCGTACCGAGGGCTGCACCGGCAGCAGCGCCGATGGCTGCACCCTTGCCATTGCCGATGAGAGCGCCGAGAGCTGCACCGAGAGCAGCGCCGCCACCACCACCAATCAGTCCACCTTTGGCTGTGTTGCTCATGCCGCAGGAACTCAGAACCAGTGCAGCACACATACCGCAAACATAAAACTTAAGTCCTTTCATTGTTGAATGTGTTTAATGGTTAACAAATGTTTGGTTCACGTTTTCGACTGCAAAAGTACATAATTTCTGCTTAACCGAGTGTCAAAAAGCTTTTTTTTTTGCCCTCGATTCACGATATTTCACTATCTTTGCGCCCGAAAACGAAAAAAGAATCGTATTTATATCATGGCAAAAGAACTAAAAAACCTCACCAAACGCAGCGAGAACTACTCGCAGTGGTATAACGAACTTGTCGTCAAAGCCGACTTGGCAGAACAGAGTGACGTGCGTGGTTGCATGGTCATCAAGCCTTATGGCTATGCCATCTGGGAGAAGATGCAGCGCTGCCTCGACGATATGTTCAAGCAGACGGGCGTGCAGAACGCGTATTTCCCCCTGCTCATCCCGAAGAGCTTCCTCAGCCGCGAGGCAGAGCATGTCGAAGGCTTTGCCAAGGAGTGTGCCGTTGTCACACACTACCGTCTGAAGACCAACGAGACGCACGATGGCGTCGTCGTGGACCCCGAAGCCAAGCTGGAAGAGGAGCTCATCATCCGTCCCACCTCTGAGACCATCATCTGGAATACGTTCAAGAACTGGATCCACAGCTACCGCGACCTGCCGCTGCTGGTGAATCAGTGGTGCAATGTGATGCGCTGGGAGATGCGCACACGTCTCTTCCTGCGCACGGCCGAGTTCCTCTGGCAGGAAGGACACACGGCACACGCCACCCGCGAAGAGGCCGAGGAGCGTGCCCGCCAGATGCTGAAGATCTATGCTGACTTCGCAGAGAAGGTGATGGCAGTGCCTGTGATGCAGGGCGTGAAGAGCGAGACCGAGCGCTTTGCCGGTGCCCTCGACACCTATACGATCGAGGCGATGATGCAGGACGGCAAGGCTCTGCAGAGCGGAACAAGCCACTTCCTCGGGCAGAACTTCGGCAAGGCCTTCGAGGTGCAGTTCCTCAACAAGGACAATCAGCCTGAATATGCGTGGGCCACTTCATGGGGTGTCTCCACTCGTCTGATGGGCGCGCTCATCATGACGCACTCGGACGACAACGGACTCGTCCTGCCTCCCGCCCTGGCGCCCATTCAGGTCGTGCTCATTCCTATTTATAAGACCGAGGAGCAGCTCCACGAAATCAGCACGAAGCTGGCGGCCATCGCCGATGAACTGAAGGCGCTGGGCATCAGCGTGAAACTCGATGACAACGACCAGAAACGACCGGGATTCAAGTTTGCCGACTACGAACTGAAGGGCGTGCCCGTGCGACTCGTCATGGGCGGCCGCGACTTGGAGCAGAACACTATCGAGGTGATGCGTCGCGACACGTTGGAGAAAGAGACCCTGTCCTGCGATGGCATCGCTGCATACGTGAAGAACCTCCTCGACGAGATTCAGAAGAACATCTTCGAGAAAGCACGGAAATTCCGCGATGAGCACATCTACGAGTGCGAGAACTACGAGGAATTCAAGGAGCGCGTCAAGGACGGCGGCTTCTTCCTTTGCCACTGGGACGGCACGGCCGAGACCGAGGCTAAGATCAAGGAAGACACACAGGCCACCATCCGCTGCGTGCCCTTCGCCTTCGAGCAGACACCGGGCACCGACATGGTCAGTGGTAAGCCCGCTAAATACCGCGTCCTTATCGCACGTTCATATTGATCGATGAAATGGCTCCCCTTCCTTTTCGTCGCTGAAGCCATCCCCAGCGCCATGATTACCTTCGTGGCGCTGCTGATGTTTCTTCAGCTCGGCGTCGGATGGGAGATGAGCACGCTCTTGTGCAGCCTGCTCACCTTGCCGTGGATGCTGAAGTCTTTGCTGCGCGAACGCGTGGAGAGGCTCGGCAGTCTCGGTAGTCAGTTGCGCGTGGCCGAATTGCTGACCTTCTTCATGCTGACGGCCTTGGCCTTCTGCTTCAGTGGGCAGGCGGGCAGCACTCGCCTGGTCTTTGCCTCGCTCTTCGGGCTGTGCCTCCTCTCAGCGTGGCACGAACTGGTGGCCCAGATGTACTATAAACAGCGCCTGCGCCGTGTGCAGCAGCGCTTCTACAGTGGTCTGAGGATGTTCTTCTCGCAGGCGGCTGTCGTGCTGACGTATGGCGTGATGATCGTCGTCGTAGGCTCGCTGGAGGTGTTTTACCACAACCGTCCCAACGTCATTGCCGAGTCGTGGCGGACAGCGGTCTATCTGTTGGCGGGCGTTTATCTCGTGCTACTCTTGTGGAACCTCTTCAGCGTGTCCGACGCTCCGTCGGCGACGCTTCCCCGACGTCCACAGCCGCAGCAGCGCAGCAGCCTCGTTCCCGCATGGGTCGTGGTGGGCTGCTTGGCCTTGTTGCTGTTGCCGCAGGCACTGATGTTCCACGCCCGCGTCCTCTTTTTAATGGCACCGCCCGCGGCGGGCGGCTTGGGATGCTCGCTCCAGTGGATTGGTCTGGCACAGGGCACGGTGGGCGTGATCGCCTTCTCGGCAGGGCTTATCCTCGGACATCGTGCGCTGGCACGAAGAACAGGGGCGTGGGTCTATGGCCTGATGGTGCTCCTTGTGGGGCTTTCGCCTGCGGTCTACTGTCTGATGACGCACTTCCCGCCCACCCGTCTGCTGTCGCTCTGTGCAGCCACAGCCACGGCACAGTTTTGCTTCGGCTTTGGCCTGCACAGCTGTATGCCTTTCCTGCGGTTGCTGTTTGGCGAGCGCTACGACGGCAGTATCAATTATCTTTATATCCCTTTGATTTCGATGGTCATGCTGCCGGCAATGGCCGTCTCCGGATGGCTCGTCGCCCGTTGTGGCTTCGAGCGTTTCTTCATGGTGGATGCCCTCCTCGCCCTGCCGGCGTGGACGGCAGCCCTCTTGCCGGTTTACCTAAAGAAAAAAAGCATTTATGAAAAGTAAAGCCTACCACTGGGTGCCGTCCCTCTATCTTGCCGAGGCATTGCCTTATGTCGCAGTGATGGTCATTGCCACCACGATGTACAAACGTCTGGGCCTCTCCAATACCGAGCTGGCACTCTATACCTCATGGCTCTATCTGCCGTGGGTCATTAAACCGCTGTGGAGTCCCTTTATCGCTGCCGTCAAGACAGAACGCTGGTGGGTGCTGCTGATGCAGCTGCTCATCGGTGCAGGCTTTGCGGGTATCGCCTTCACGCTGCCGACGAGTTTCTGGTTGCAGGGTTCTCTGGCGTTCTTCTGGATCTTGGCTTTCGCCAGTTCTACACATGACATCGCGGCCGACGGCCTTTATATCCTCGGCCTCTCCACCCACGACCAGAGCCTCTACGTGGGCATCCGCAGCACTTTCTATCGCATCGGTAATATCCTCGGGCAGGGACTGCTCGTGATGTTGGCCGGCTGGCTCGAGCGTTCGCAGACGGTGCCCATGGCGTGGAGCATCACGTTCCTGGTGCTCGCCGGCGCCTTCCTCGCCCTGTGGGCTTGGCATACTGTGGCACTGCCGAAGGAGGCTGTAGCTGCACACACGCAGCAGAAAAAGACAGGAGAGTCGGCTCTCTCTGCCTTCTGGCTCGCTCTGCGCACCTTCTTCACGAAGCCTCACATCGTGCCGGCCCTTCTTTTCATGCTTCTTTTCCGCTTCCCCGAAGGACAGCTCGTGAAGATCGCCAATCCCTTCCTGCTCGATTCTGTTGAGGCCGGCGGCCTTGGACTGAGCACCGAGGCCGTGGGCTTCGTCTACGGCACCGTGGGTATCATCGGTCTCACCGCTGGCGGTCTGCTGGGAGGCTGGTGTGTATCGCTTCATGGTCTGAAGCGCTGGCTGTGGCCGATGGTGGCTGCCATCTCCTTGCCCGACCTCGTCTACGTCTATCTGGCCTCTACGTCCGCTTCTTTTCTGACGGTCAACACGTGTGTCTTCATCGAGCAGTTTGGCTATGGCTTCGGCTTCACGGCTTATATGCTCTATCTGGTTTATTTCTCCCAGGGCGAGCGAAGTACGGCTGTCTTCAGCATCTGCACGGCCATGCAGGCGCTCGGCATGATGCTTCCGGGAATGATGGCGGGCTGGATGGCCGATCACTTGGGCTACCTTCGCTTCTTCTGGTGGGTGGTAGCGTGCTGCCTTGTCACCTTTGCCGTCTCAGCCTTCATAAAGATCGACGCGGCCTACGGGAAGAAGACGCCCTCGGAAGCGTGACCGCAGCGGCGATGTCTGTCTGAACCTTCCTGCCTTCTTCTCCTCATGGACGAGAGAGCTATCGCTTCCAAACGCCAGCACGCCAACGGACGGCAGCCTTCTATGAAGCGCCGCAGCGACCTCAACGACTACCACGGTCGCCATGTCTACATGCTGACACTGGCCGTGGAGGGCAGGCGTCCGTTGCTGGGGGAGGTGTTGGGAGACCCGAGCCTGCCGCCGGAGCATCGCGATGCTCCGCACGTGCATCTCACGCCCCTCGGGCAGAAAGTGATGCGCTGCTGGGGCGAGATTCCCCGCCGTCATCCTGAAGTGCAAGTGCTGGCTTTTCAGGTGATGCCTGATCACCTCCATGGCATCCTCTTCATTAAAGAGGAGATGGAGCAGCACCTGGGGCAGGTGGTCAGTGGCTTCAAGGCCGGCTGCAATAAGGCCTACCGCCGTCTGTTCTTAGAGGAGGCGGTGCCTCCTCCTACGCCCAAAGGACCGGGTGCTTCGGCCTCTTTCCCTCTGGCCCCTTCCTCTTTCCCTCTGGCCCCTTCCTCTTCCCCTTCGGGCCCTTGTGCTTCGGGCTCTTGTCCTTTGGCCCCTTCCTCTTCCCCTTCGGGCCCTTGCGCTTCGGGCTTTTGCCCTTCGGCCTCTTCCCCTTCGGCCCCTTCCTCTTGCCCTTCGAGCCCTTGTGCTTCGGGCTTTTGCGCTTCGGGCTCTTGTCCTTTGGCCCCTTCCTCTTCCCCTTCGGGCCCTTCTCCCTCTCTCTTATCGCAGGGAGCGGCATCGCCGCTTCCCTCCCCGCCGCCCCCTTCCTCGCTGCCCCCTTCCTCGCAGCCCCTTGGCTCGCCGCTTCCCTTGCCCTCCGAGCACCGCTTGAAGCCCGATGACCGGCGGCATGGTCTGCTTTTCGAGCGCGGCTATAACGACTTGATAGCGCGCGGTTACGACATGCTGCCTCGCCTCATCGCTTATGTCCATGACAATCCGCGGCGCTTGCTGCTGAAGCGACAGCGCCCGGAGTGGCTGCGCCCCTTCTTCGGCTTGAAACTTGGAGGCGAAACCTTCAATGGCATCGGGAACCTGTCGCTTCTCTTAGCGCCTCTTCGGAAAGCTGTGCGTGTCTCGCGCCGTCTCACGGAAAGCGAGGTCGCCGGGGAAGAAGCCGCTTGCCTCGCAGCCGCCCGGGCCGGCACGGTGCTCATCTCGCCCGCCATCTCTCCGGGCGAGAAGCGGGTGATGCGCTCCGCTTTTGGCAGTCAGCTTCCCACCGTGGTCGTTGTCCCCAATGGCTTCACGCCCTTCTCGAAGCCCCATGGCGAGCAGTTCGATGCCTGCGTGGCGGGCCGCCTGCTGATGCTCTCGCCCTGGCCCCATCACAATGAGAAGCAGCCCCTCACCCGCGCCCAGTGTAACGCCATGAACGTCATGGCCCTTCGCCTCTCCCAGTGTACGTCCGAGGAGGTGCGTGCCGCCGTGGCCGCTGTCGTGTCGCAGCCATAGAGGTGCTGTCCGTCTCCCTTTCCCTCTTACCTTTTTTTATTTATTAAGGAAAAGTTTGGCCGTTCAGCCAAAAGACTGTAACTTTGCCGCCATAAAACCTTTCTCCGATGAAACGATCCTCTCTTTTCGTGTGGCTGAGGCCCCTGCTGGCGGTTCTCTTTTTCGCCGTTGCCATGCCTTCCGATGCTCAGGAAGCCGCCGCTAACCGTACCTTCACCGTGAAGGGTGTCACCTTCACCATGGTCTTTGTCGAGGGAGGAACCTTCACGATGGGTGCCACGCCCGAGCAGTGGAGCGAAGCTGACGACGATGAGAAACCTGCCCACCAAGTCACCCTTTCCTCCTTTTCCATAGGCCAGACCGAGGTGACGCAGGAACTCTGGCAGGCGGTGATGGACGAGAATCCTTCCTTCTTCTCGGGGAATCGCCGCCCTGTGGAGCAGGTGAGCTGGATAGAATGCCAGAAGTTCGTACAGTTGCTGAATGAAGAGACCGGCCTGAAGTTCCGGCTGCCTACGGAGGCCGAATGGGAATATGCCGCCCGTGGAGGCAACAAGAGCAAGGGCTATAAGTACAGCGGCGACAAGAAGCTCGGGCGTGTGGCTTGGGACAAGTCCAACAGCCGCGCTTCCACCCACGATGTCGCCACCAAGGCCCCCAATGAGTTAGGCCTTTATGATATGAGCGGTAATGTGCTCGAATGGTGTCGGGACGGCTTCGCCAGCTACGATTCCGCCCCGCAGACGAATCCCACGGGACCGGCTTCTGCCTCCTCCTGCGTCCTTCGTGGCGGCAGTTTCCTTGGCAAAGCCACGCTGTGTCGGGTATCGAACCGCATCAACTGCACACCTGCCGGTCGCGGCAACGGCATCGGCTTGCGCCTGGCACTGTAGCCCCTGCCGTCAGCGAGGCGCTCGCGCTTCTTCTCCTTCATCAATTATTAAGGAAAAGTTTGGCCGTTCAGCCAAAAGACTGTAACTTTGCCGCCATAAAACCTTTCTTCGATGAAACAATTCCCCTCTTTCGCGAGGCTGAGGACGCTGCTGGCGCTTCTCTTTTTCTCTTTGGCCCAGGTGCTCTCGGCGCAGAGCATCCAGGTCTCCGATTTCCATTACGATGAGTTCGACACCGCTGCCAATACGTCCGGCACGGCGTTCATAGACCCTAACAACGGCAACAAGTGCGCCCTCATCAAGGTACACACTACGCAGCGGGGCTTCACCTTCGATGTCGGTGCCTTAGGCGTAGCGAAGACCGAGCCTCAGGGCGGCAGCCATCCCACGCAGATCTGGGTCTATGTGCCGCAGGGCGTGAAACGCATCAGCATCATTCACCCGCAGCTGGGCGAGCTTCTCGACTACGACCTCGGCATGACGCTGAAGTCTGCTAAGACCTACCACCTCACCCTTCAGACAGGCACCGTGCAGACCGTTGTCAACCCGACGTTGCAGAAGCAGTTTGCCGTCTTCACCCTCGTGCCCGCCAACGCTTCGTTGGAGGTCGACGGCGAGGCGTGGGAGGTGAATGCGCAGGGACAGGCGGCCCGCATGCTGCCCTTCGGCACCTACCAGTACCGCGCCACCGCCCCGCGTTATAAAGCCTCTTTCGGCCAGTTCACCATTGGCAAGGAGAAGCACACCGAGACCATCACCCTCACGCCCAACTTCTCCACCATCACCTTCCAGGCCCCTGCCGGCGCCGAGGTATGGGTGGACGGGCAGCGTCGCGGCACGGGCACCTGTAGCATGGACCTCACCGCCGGCGAGTACCAGGTGGAATGTCGGCAGGAGAGCCACCTCGCCACCACGAAGGTCATCACCGTCGGTGTCAACCAGCCCCGCACCATCGCCCTTGATGCCCCGCGGCCCATCTACGGTCTGCTCTCCGTCAGCTCCACGCCCTTCGGCGCAAAGGTCACGGTGGACGGGCAGGCTGTCGGCGAGACGCCCCTCTCTCTGGACAATGTCCTCATCGGGCAGCGGCAGGTCGCCGTCAGCATGGATGGCTACACAGCCCCCGCCGCCAAAACGGTGTTGGTCTCGCAGGAGCAGGCTGCGGAGTTGGATTTCCAGATGGAGAAACAGGCCTCACCCGTGGCCACCACGCCCGCCTCGCCTCAAGGCCGTGCCGGCACCCGTTCCTTCACCGTCAACGGTGTCACCTTCACAATGGTGACCGTGGAGGGCGGAACGTTCACCATGGACGCTACAGAGGAGCAGGGCAGCGATGTCTGGGATTATGAGGAACCCGCCCATCAGGTCACCCTTTCTTCTTTCTCCATCGGGCAGACCGAGGTGACGCAGGCGCTGTGGCTGGCGGTGATGGGCAAGAATCCTTCCAAGTATAAGGGAGATAAGCGGCCCGTGGAGCAGGTGAGCTGGGAGGATTGCCAGAAGTTTATTAAAAAGCTGAACAAGATGACCGGCCAGCACTTCCGCCTCCCTACCGAGGCCGAGTGGGAATATGCCGCCCGTGGAGGCAACAAGAGCAAGGGCTATAAGTACAGTGGCAGCGACGACCTTCGCAGCGTAGCGTGGTATGATGGCAATAGTGGTAGTGCTACCCATGATGTCGCAACGAAAGCCCCGAACGAATTGGGCCTCTATGACATGAGCGGCAACGTATGGGAGTGGTGCCAGGACTGGTATGATAGCGAGTATTATAAGAACAGCCCCAGCAGCAATCCTTCCGGCCCTTCCTCGGGCTCTAAACGTGTGCTACGGAGTGGCAGCTGGTACAACGATGCTACGATTTGTCGTGTTGCGAACCGGAGCAACTATTCGCCCACGGATCGGTTTAACAGCAGCGGCTTCCGCCTCGCCCTTTAGTTCCTTCCCTGCGGAAGAGCGAAGCGAAAAGCCAAAAAAGAGAAAAAAGGATTCGTCCCTGCCGTGTCTGTGCCGGAAAGAGGCGGCATGAAGCCGCCCAAAGAGGCACAGACGCGGCAGGGACGCAAGGAAGAAATCCGCGCGAAGCGCGGACGAAAACGCCCTCATCCGCAGGCAAGACGCCCATCCTGCCTGCATCTTCTGTCGAAGACAGCCAAGTGAAGTGATCATTCGGTGATGATGTGATGATGGAATGATTATTCCATCATCACCGAATGATCATTCCATCATCATGGAATAATGAAAAGGGTTAAGAGAAATCAGCGAAAGGGTCAAGTGACATGAGCGACAAGGTTCATGGAAAACCGCGGAAAGCTTCAGGGAAAACAGCAAAAGTCTTAGCAGAATGAGCTGCAGAGGCTAAGGGTCTTGG
>CAMVFC010000033.1 GCA_947166655.1 uncultured Prevotellaceae bacterium | reverse complement strand
ATCTGTTAAATCTGTGTAATCTGTGGTACTGGAGAACTTACGAAAGTTGAATTATCAACTTTTCAATTTTTCAATCTTTCAACTTTTCAATTCCATTGCCTCTTTCGTCGTTCCTCGGATGACGAGGCGTGTTTTGATGACGCGGCGTTCCACCTTTTCGATGGGTATATGCCCTTCAACATGGTCCAGCAGCACTTTTACCGCTTCTTCACCCACCTGATGGCCACGTTGTTCGACGGTTGTCAACATAGGATCGCAGGCGCGTGCTCGTTCGCCGTTAGTGAAGCCGCAGATACTCAGCTCGTCCGGCACGCGAAGTCCCATACGCTTGGCCGTGTAGAGAATGCCGATGGCTGTGTCGTCGTTGACGGCAAAAACACCATCGGGTCGCCGTTCGCGTTGAAGTAATTGTGGCGTTATCAGTTCGGCATCGTCACGATTGTCACATTCGAAATAGAGTGTCTCGTCAGGCGTCTGCCCGGCTTTCAACAGAGCATCGCGGTAACCGTTGTAGCGGTTCTTGGAGATTTCGAGGTGCATGTTGGAGCCGTAGAATGCGATGTGCTGGCAGCCTGTCCTGATGAGATGAGTGACAGCTGCGTAAGCTCCTTGATAGTCGTCCACAACGACACGGCTTGTGTTCAGTCCTGTGCAGATGCGGTCGTAGAACACTAACGGCACACCGGCATCCAGTAGATGCTGGAAGTGGTCGTGCTGGATGGTATCTTTGGCTTGCGAGACGATGACACCGCAGACCCGTTGCTCTAAGAACGACTGGCAAATGCGCACCTCGTGCTCATAACGCTCATCGCTCTGTGCTACCATGATATGATAGCCACGCAGCGAAGCTTCGGTCTCGATGCCCGAAAGAATGGTGGAAAAATAATAGTGGGCAATCTGTGGAATGATGACGCCGATGATGCGTGTCGGTTCGAGGCGTGTACGGCGCAATGTATTGGCCAGCATATTAGGAATAAAATGATGTTCGCGTGCGTATGTCTGAATGCGTTCGCGTTGTTCGGCACTGATGCGGGTGCTGTCTTGTAAGGCACGCGATACCGTAGCCACGGAAACTCCCAGCTCCCGGGCGATATCTTTCATCGTTATGCTGTTCTTTTCACTCATTTCAGACCAGTTGACGCCACAAAAGTATGCAAAAGGCTGTCAGATAAGACTTACTTATAAAATGAAATTATCCTTCTATTAGTGCAAACGTTTGCGCATGCTTTTGCATTGATTTGCATCAAGAGAAGTGAACAACTTTTATTCTTCTAAATTACATTTGTGCCGAAAAATGTAACGAACCTAATAAACTTTAATTAACTAAACTCTAATCAAAGCATGATGAAGCAGGTAAAAATCAGAATCCCCTTACGGATTCTTGCCCTCTTATGTGGGCTTTTCCTATCTGTAGGCGCATTTGCGCAAATTGCTGTCAAGGGCCATGTTAAGGATGATACAGGGGAACCCGTCATGGGTGCCACCGTGCGTGTCGTAGGCCAGCAGGGTGGTACCACTACCGACTTCGATGGCAACTTCTCTATTTCAGCTCCTACCGGTGGACAGCTGACGATTTCCTTTATGGGCTTTCAGACGGTGACCGTGCCTGCCCGTTCGAACGTGACTGTGACTATGCACGAAGATAGTAAGATGTTACAGGACGTTGTCGTTATCGGTTACGGCGTAGCCAAGAAGTCTGACTTGACAGGTTCTGTCACGGCGTTGAAGCCCGATGAGAAGAACCATGGTATGATTACCAATGCTCAGGACATGATTCAGGGTAAGATTGCTGGTGTCAGCGTCACCTCTGGAGGCGGTACGCCTGGTGGCGGTGCCAATATCCGTATTCGTGGTGGCTCATCGCTGAATGCCAGCAACGATCCTCTGATTGTGATTGATGGTCTGGCCTTGGATAACCAGGGTGTCAAGGGCCTTGCCAACCCCCTCTCGATGGTCAACCCGCAAGACATCGAAACTTTCACCGTGTTGAAGGATGCTTCGGCCACTGCTATCTATGGTAGTCGTGGCTCGAATGGTGTCATCATCATTACCACGAAGAAAGGCCGTAAGGGCCAGAAAGCTCATGTAAGTTACAATGGCAATGTCTCTTATTCCGTCAAGAAAAAGACATTGGATGTGTTGGGAGCTAATGCTTATCGTGAGTTCATCAACAGCTATTATGGCGCGGGCTCTGCTGCAGCAGGTCTCCTCGGTGATGCCAACACCGATTGGCAGGATCAGATCTATCGAGGTGCAGTCAGTACCGACCACAATGTGACGGTCGCTGGTGGTACCAAGCACATGCCTTATCGTGCTACCGTGGGCTACACCTATCAGGATGGTATCTTGAAGACTTCCAATTTCCAACGTACCACAGCCAGCTTGAATCTTAATCCTTCACTGCTGGATGACCATCTTACTTTTAATATCAATGGTAAGTTCATGTACGCACACAATCGCTACGCTAATACCGACGCTATCAGCGACGCTGTGCGCATGGATCCTACGCAGCCCGTTTATAGCCAAGATGCTGCGTTCGACAATTACAATCATTACTTTGCGTGGACCGCTGACGGCTCTGCATATAAGGATGACACCTATCCTACCATCCAGAATACCTATGCTGCCTCGAACCCTGTGGCACGGCTGAATGAGAAATACGATCGCGCTAATTCGTTCGACTATATGGGTAACGTGGAGGTGGATTACAAAGTGCATGGCTTCGAAGACCTGCGACTGCACATGAACTTTAGTGGAGACTGGGCCAATGGTAAACAGAAGACTACTTATGAGTCTTGGGGTCCCTCCAATTTCTACTATGGTAACAATGGCTACACCAAGGAGTCGAAGTATAATCTCATCTATTCTGCTTACGCGCAGTATTATAAAGATTTCGCAAAGACGCAGCACTTCGACATCATGGCTGGTTACGAATGGAGCCACAAGAAATATTGGGGCACCAGCGAATATGCAGGTTATTATCCCATGACCAGCAATCTGACTGATGAGTCCACTGGTGCCGCCTTGGCGGGCAAAGCCTACAAGCCCTCCTTCTCAGAATGGAAGCAAGAGAGTTACCTCGTCAGTTTCTACGGACGTGCCAACTATATCGCCTTCGACCGTTATATGCTCACCGCTACCGTGCGTCGTGATGGTTCCAGCCGTTTTAAGGAGCATTGGGCAACGTTCCCCTCGTTTTCTTTCGGTTGGAAAATCAGCGAGGAGCCGTTCTTGAAGAACGCCACATGGATGGACGAGTTGAAACTGCGTCTGGGCTGGGGTAAGACTGGTCAGCAAGACGGCATTGGCAACTACAACTACTTTGCCTCTTACAATGTCAACATCAACAACGTCGATGGCCGCTATCCCATTACGGGCGTCAATGACAACGGTCTCCTCTATCGTCCCGATGCTTACAACGAAGACCTGAAATGGGAGACCACGACTACCTATAATGCCGGCTTGGACTTCAGTTTCTTCAAGGATCGACTCTTAGGTAGTGTCGACTACTACTATCGTAAGACTACCGACTTGATCAATACCGCTTATGTTTCCGCAGGTTCCAACTTCCGTAATCAGGTGCTTTCAAACATCGGTTCGCTGAAGAATCAGGGTATTGAGGCTTCGCTGACGGTACGTCCGGTGGTCACCAAGGACTGGATGTGGGAAATCACCGGTAACTTTACCTACAACAAGAATGAGATCACCGAACTCACGGGTGAGTCATCCATTGTCATGACGGGTGGCATCTCTTCCGGTACGGGTAATCAGGTGCAGGCACAGGCCGTGGGACATCCTGCCAATTCGTTCTATGTCTATCAGCAGGTGTACGACCAGAAGGGCTTGCCGCTCGAAGGCGTTTTCGTAGATCGCAACGGTGACGGCAAGATTTCCGAAGATGACCGTTACTTCTACAAGAGCCCCTCGGCACCTTATACAGCAGGCCTGAGCACACGGGTGCAGTATAAGAACTGGGACTTCGGTGTAGGCTTCCGTGCCAGCTTCGACAACTATGTCTACTGGGATAAGCAGGCTGGCTACGCCAACACGGCGAAGCGTTATGACAGCTCCTTTAACTACATCCAGAACACGATCCCGTCGGCTGTAGCCAATAACTGGAGTACTTACGACTATGTGGTATCAGATCACTTTGTGCACAACGCTTCTTTCCTGAAGTGTGACAATATCACGCTGGGCTACTCTTTCACGACAGCCGACAACTTCCTCAGCGGACGTGCTTACGTCAGCGCTACCAACGTCTTCACCATTACGAAGTACGACGGCATAGACCCTGAGGTGTTCGGAGGTATCGACAACAATATGTATCCGCGTCCCTTCACCCTTCAGCTGGGAGTGGCGCTTGACTTCTAAAAAGTATGGATCACCTAAAGTTCTTTTCCACTATGAATACTTATCAAATGAAATATATCCTTCCTGCTGTGGCATTCCTGGTGACCGCCGGGATGACCTCCTGCACAGGCGATCTGGATGTCACGCCCATTGATCCCGCCACGACGATGACGCCGAGCGAGCCCAGCCTCTACTCCAAATGCTATGCCAACATGGCTCTGGCCGGACAGGGCGGTGCCAACGGCGACTGCGATATCGACGGCCTGGATGGGGGTACGACGGGTTTCGTACGCCAGTTGTGGAACGCCAACGAGCTGTCCACGGACGAGTCTATCTGCTGCTGGGGTGACCCGGGTATTCCCCAGTTCAACTACAACCAGTGGGATGCCTCCCACCCGATGCTGCAGGGATTCTACTACCGCCTTTATGCTGGTATCACCTATTGCAACCACTACCTGGATGCATGTGCAGGCGTCGATGCCACCCGCGAGGCAGAAGTCCGTTTCCTGCGCGCTCTTTATTACTATTACCTGATGGACTGCTTCGGCAATGTGCCGTTTACTACGGCGCTGTCTGCCGAGAGCCCTCGGCAAATCATGCGTGCCGACCTCTTCAAGTGGATAGAGACGGAGGTCAAGTACTGCATGGGCAAGATGCTGAGTCCGGCTGCGCGCACCAGTGCTGACAAGGGCTATGGGCGTGCCGACCAGGATGCAGCCAACCTGTTGCTGGCCCGCATGTACCTGAATGCCGAGGTTTACACGGGCGAGGCGCGTTGGGCTGACGCTAAGACATATGCCGAGAAAGTCATCAACGGACCGCACAAGCTGTGGACCACAGGCAAGAACGGATGGAGCGCCTACCAGATGCTCTTCATGGGCGACAATGGCGAGAGCGGTGCTTCGCAGGAGGCTGTCCTTCCGCTGCTGCAGGACGGTATCACCACCACGTCCTGGGGTACCACGCTTTTCCTGATGGCTTCCACCTGGAAAGATGATATGGATACCGACAAGGATTATGGTACCAAGGAGTTCTGGGCTGGCAACCGTGCCCGTAAGCAGCTGGTTGAGAAATTCTTCCCCAACAGCCCTGCTCCTCAGGCCAACATCGCTGATATGGCTCTGGCTGCTAATGACAATCGTGCTCTCTTCTACGGAGTCGACCGCGAACTCGAGGTGAAGACGCCGAGTGAGTTCACTTCGGGCTATTCTGTCGGTAAGTTCCGCAACACGTATTCCACGGGTGCCGCTCCTCACAACCAGCAGTTTATTGATGCTGATTTCTTCCTGATGCGTGCTGCCGAGGCTTATCTGATAGCTGCCGAGGCAGACCTGCGCGAAGACAACCAGCTCTCTGACGCTGCTCTGGGCTACATCAATGCCCTTCGTGGCCGCGCCAACGCAGCCGCTGTGAGTAAGGAGAATTGCACGCTCGACTACATCCTCGATGAGCGCTCGCGTGAACTCTATTACGAAGGCTTCCGCCGCACGGACCTGATCCGCTATGGATACTTCGGCGGAGAAAAGAGTGGCGACAAGAAAGCTCTCTGGGAATGGAAAGGCGGCGTGCAGAACGGCCAGGGCTTCGAAGCCTTCCGTAATCTCTATGCTATTCCGGCTGAGGATATCAATGCTAATCCCAACTTGAAGCAGAACCCAGGTTACTAACCCTTAACAAGCTACGACAATGAAAAAGATATTTTCATACGCCATGCTGCTGGCAGGTGTCCTTGCCTTTACTGCCTGCAGCGATGACAACGACTCTAATCCAACGCTCATACAACCTTCGGCCTTCAGCATGTTCCAGCCTTCTGTAGGCACGGCCCATGTGGATCTGCAGCACTCCAAGAGCATAGAGCTGTCATGGACAATCCCTGTTTACACAGATTTTGGAGCACCCGTTGTTCCCACGTACATCGTGCAGGTTTCCCCGTCGGGTAACTTCACGAAAGAGTTCGACCGTGACCAGAAGGACAATACAGGTGCCGACTACATCACGCTGGAGCAGACCTTCAATAGCAGCACTGCTGCTATCAACAGCGAGAGCCTCGACCAGGCGCTGCAGCAGCTGTTGGGCTGGGCCGCTGCTGAAGACGTACCAGCGACTCAGGCGGTTACATTCCGTGCCATCGCTTCCGTGCGTGATGCCTCGGCTCGTGATTACAATGCCATCACTTCCACGAACACTGTGGTCGTCAACACTATTCCTTATTATATAGTGAACCTCGACCCGATTGTGTGGTACATGGTGGGTAACAACATCGGTTCCGCTTCGTGGAGCAATGGTGCCGACCAGATTGGCAAGGGACTCATTCCGCTGCTGCCCAGCTCGGACGAGACCTATGACAAGACTACCGGTACGGGTGTCATCTCTTATACTGGTTACATGACAGCCGGAACGCAGTTCAAGTTCGTGCTCACGCCAGGCGGTTGGGACGACCAGCTCAACTTCGAGAATGTCGACAGCCCCGATGCAGCCCTCGTCTCTGATGAGGATGGCGATAACCACAATATCGGTATCAAAGCCGATGGTTACTACACCATCAAGCTGAACACCAAGAGCCTGAAGGTGACGGTGGAAGCCTACGACCAGACACCCAAGAAGTTCTCCAGCATGGCGATGCCGGGCACACAGAACGGATGGAATGCCAGTGGCAACCCGATGGAGGCCTGTGAGACGCTTAATGGTGAGAACCATATATGGATGGCTCAGTTCGTGGTGACAGAGGATGCTCCTGCTGATGGCGGAGTCAAGTTTGCTGCCAATGGCGCTTGGGACGACAACTGGGGCCTCGATTCCTTCCCCTATGGCGTCGGCAAGAACGGCGGCAAGAACATTCCTTATGTCGCAGGTTCATACACCGTATTCCTCAATGACATCACTGGTCAGTACTATTTCATCGCTAACCCTACTGAAGAATAAACACTATGAAAAAGCTAATGTATATCGCAGCGGCAGTCCTTCTGGGACTGACCGCCTGCACAGAAGACTTCAAGGACTGGAAGCTTCAGCAGCAGCCCACGCAGCCGGCAGTCGTCTCTTTTGGCGATGGAACGGTCACTGAGGTGAACACCATCGACCTCAATGCCCTCGAAGAGGGGCAGACGATGGTTAAGGTAGCGTCTATCGTGGCACCCACAGCTTCTGTGGAAGGCTATGCCCCCTCCTATACGCTGAACATCGGTGAGGCTACCTATCCACTCGATGCTGAGGGACAAATCAGTGTCGCAGAACTGCAAGGCATCGTGGCTGACATGTATGGTCGCCGCCCCGTGGCACGTGACGTGACAGCCACCGTCAGCATGTGGATCTCCAATGGTGCCACGGCTGTCAAGACAGCCACCTCGGCACCCTTTGTCATCAAGGCTATCCCGCAGGCTCCTACCATCGAGCCGGCTTACTACCTCACTGGCACCATCAACGGTTGGGATAACAGCGACACCACTTACAAACTCACCAACGATGGCAGTGATCCCTATGAGAACCCGACCTTTAAGCTCCGCATCCCCGCTCCCGAGGACGGCAGCAACGTAGAGTTCAAGATAACGCCTGAGAGCGGCCTCGGAGGCGACTGGAGCGGTTGTCTTGCTGCCGGTACGGAGGGTAAGTTCAACTACGACAACGTAGGCGACAACTTCGTTATCACGGCCGATCCCGATGCACTCTACTACGACATCACCTTCAACATGCTCGACCAGACGTGGAAGGCAACTCCTGTCGGCTTCAATCCGTTCATCTACGAGATTGGCAACGAAAGCGGCTGGAGCGAGGCTCATCCGCTCTACGGCAACGGCCTTGGTCAGTACGAAGCTGTCATCCACCTCAACGGTGAATTCAAGTTCAAGCCCAATAAGGACAACTGGGAAGGCGACTGGGAGAAGGCCAGCGGCGACGGAACCGCCGGCACCCTTACCCCCGACGGCGGTCCTAACGTTGATGGCGTAGCCGACGGCTTCTACTATGTTAAGGTCGACCTCAAGGAGATGACCTACAAGCTCACGCCTGTCACGGGCATCAGCATCATCGGTACCGTCCGTGGCAGTTGGGATACGGATGTCGAACTCTCCTACAATGAGGCCCTCAACTGCTGGGAGGCTCGCGAAAAGCTCGATGCAGGCGAGTTCAAGTTCCGTGCCAGCCATGATTGGGACATCAACTGGGGCGGCTCGTTCGACAACCTTACCCAGGGCGGTGACAACCTTCAGCTGGCTGAGGCTGGCGACTACATCATTCGTCTCTACCTCTGCGATGAGGCTCCGGCCCACTGCACCGTAGCCCGCGATCTGGGCTATCCCGACAACCTCTACGAGATTGGCAACGAGAGCGGCTGGAGCACCAGTCACCTCCTGCTGGGCAACGGCAAGGGAGAATACACGGGCTTCTACTACCTCAACGGTGAGTTCAAGTTCAAACCCAATGCCGACAACTGGGACGGCGACTTCGAGAAGCTCAATGGCGACGCCTATGCTGGCACGCTCTCTGAGCAGGGAACCGGGAACATCGATGCTCCCGAGACGGGCGTCTACAAAATTGATGTGAATCTCGCTGCCATGACCTATCAGCTCACAGCCATCACTGTCGGTATCATTGGTAACGGCGGCGATTGGGATAACGACATCGAGATGACCTACAATGCCGAGGCAGGCTGCTTCGAAGCAACGGCCGAACTGACTACTGACTTTAAGTTCCGTGCCAACCACGCTTGGGACATGAACTGGGGCGGCTCGTTCGAGAACCTCTCTCAGGACGGCAGCAACCTCAGCATCGCCGAGCCTGGTACCTATAAGGTGCAGCTCTTCCTCAGCTACGCAGGCAAACACTATTGCACGCTCACCAAGCAATGATGCTCCCAAGGGTTAAGGGTTTTCGCGAGAACCCTTAACCCTCTGTGACAATACCCTTAAGAGTCCGCGAACAGACTCTTAAGGGTTCTTTTTACCGATGCTACAAACCATTCCTTTATGAAACGAACAACACTCTTTCCTTCCCTCTTCCTGTGTCTGGCGCTCCTTGTCGCCTTTGCCTGTGGCTCTGACGACCCGGTGACGCCTCGTCCTGTGGACCCGACGCCTACGGACACCGTAAAGACCGACACGACCGAGACCGACACCATCCAAGAGCAGCCGGCCGCTGTCGTCGGGTGGCCTGCACAGTACGGCGGCGTCATGCTGCAAGGGTTCTACTGGGACGGCTTCGGCGATGCTCAGTGGACACGTCTCGAGGCACAAGCCGACGAGCTGGCACCTTATTTCTCCCTCGTCTGGATTCCCCAGAGCGGCTATTGTGGCGGTACGTCGATGGGCTACGACGACCTCTATTGGTTTGAAAACTACGACAGCTCCTTTGGTACCGAGCAGCAGCTGCGCTCGCTGATCCAGACTTTCAAGCAGAGGGGCATCGGCACCATCGCCGATGTAGTCATCAACCACCGTCGTAATGTCTCTAACTGGGTCGATTTCCCCCGCGAGACTTATAAAGGTGTCACCTATGAGATGCTCTCCACGGATATCTGTGCCAATGACGATGGCGGCAAGACCAAGGCATGGGCTGACCAGAACGGCTACAGCCTCAGCTCGGCCAACGACACGGGCGAGGGCTGGGACGGTATGCGCGACCTGGATCACACCTCTGCGAACGTCCAGACCATCGTCAAGGCTTACCTGGACTTCCTGCTCAACGACCTCGGCTATACGGGTTTCCGCTACGACATGGTGAAAGGCTATCACGGACGCTACACCAAGCTCTACAACGAGTCTGCGAAGCCGCAGTTCTCCGTCGGCGAGTGCTGGGACGGCACGTCGACCATCAAGAATTGGATCAATGCCACCGGGAAGACCAGTGCCGCTTTCGACTTTCAGTTCCGTTATACCGTGCGTAATGCCGTCAACAATGGCAACTGGACGCTCCTTGGCCACCAGAACGACGGCAACTGGCCGCTCGTCTCGTCGAGCGTCGAAGGAGGCAGTTATCGTCAGTGGGCTGTCACCTTTGTGGAGAATCACGACACCGAGTACCGTTCTGCTTCGGCACAGCAAGACCCCATCCGCAAGGACACCCTGGCGGCCAATGCCTATCTGCTGGCTGCCCCCGGCACGCCGTGCGTCTTCCTCAAGCATTGGAAAACCTACAAACACGACATCGCACGCATGATCCAGGCCCGTCAGGTGGCCGGCATACAGAATACGAGCCGTATGGTGCAGCTTCGCAGCAATAAGCTTTTCTACGGCGCCGTCACCGAGGGCAGCAAGGGGCGGCTCATCGTGTGGCTGGGCGACCAGAGTGCCATCGCCGATGATGTCAAAACGGGCTATACCAAGATACTCGAAGGCTACCATTACAGTTACTGGCTCGAGGACAAGCTCGTGAACGACTGGAAAGCACAGCCCCAGCCCTCTTTTGCAGAGGATAAGGTCGAGAAGCACGACATCACCATTCATCTGAAAGACCCAGGTTGGTCTTCCGTCTATTTCTATGCATGGGATGGCAACCTCTACATCGAGGACTCCTGGCCGGGCGTCCGTGTCACAGACACCAAGGACATCAACGGGTCGCGCTATTACTATCGCACGTTCAGCGTCTCTGCCGAATCGTCTTACTCGATGAATGTCATCTTCGACCAAGGCAGCAGCGATGCACAGACCGTTGATATCACCGGCATCACCTCCGACCGTTACTATGAGATCGCCCCGACGATGGAAGGCAACAAGTTCACCGTAAATGACATCACCTCTAAGATAAATCCATAGCTGCGATCGTGCAGGGACAGTTCCCCCTGGATTCTCCCCTGGACTCTCCCCCCTAGACTCTCCCCCCGCCCTCCCTAAAGGGAGGGAGCGATTACCAAACAAGAACAGATATTCATGCCTTCTGCTTTTAGAAGTAACCGCTCCCTCCCTTTAGGGAGGGCGGGGGGAGAGTCCAGGGGAGAGTCCAGGGGAGAGTCCAAAAAATCTTCCCTGCTTTGCGCCTTTGCGTTCTTAAATTTAGTACCTTTGCACCCGCAATTCAAATCAAAAGCCATCAATGAAACATCGCATTCATCTTCTCCTCGTCCTCTTCTGCCTGGGTTGCAGCCTCGCCACAGCCCAGTCGTCTGCCACCCTCCGCCTCCTGGGAGCCGACCTCTCCATGCTGCCAGCCTATGAAAAGGCAGGCGTGAGCTACAAGGACGCCGACGGCCAGGTGCAGTCCGATCCGCTGCTCTTCTTCCGCGACAAGGCCGGCGTGCGCTGTGTGCGTGTCCGCCTGTTTGTCCATCCCACAGGCGAGACGGGCGTCATTCAAGACCTCGACTACGTGCTCTCCTACGCCCGGCGCATCAAGGAGGCTGGCATGTCGTGGATGCTCGACTTCCACTACAGCGACACCTGGGCCGACCCCTCGCAGCAGAAGCTGCCCGCCTCATGGCCCACCGATGCCGCCGGCATCCGCCAGAAGCTTTACGACTACACCGCCGAGACCCTTGCTGCGCTCAAGGAGGCCGGAGCCGCCCCGGACTACATCCAGGTCGGCAACGAGATCAGCTACGGCATGTGCGGCCTCAGCGTCCATGCGAACAACGACCAGAACTGGGACACCTTCCGTGGTTACCTCTCTGCCGCAGCCAAAGCATGCCGTGAGCAGTGTCCGCAGGCGAAAATCATCATTCACACCGAGCGCGCCGGACAGTGGTCCGTGGCACGGAGCTTCTACGAGCGACTCGCCACGGTGGACTATGACATCATCGGGTTTAGCTACTATCCTTTCTGGCATAACTCCTTGTCCGTCCTTGCCTCCACGCTCGGCTATTGCGCCTCTCTTTTCCCCACGAAGCAGGTGATGATTGTTGAGACTGCCTACAACAATGCCTGGTATCCTACGGGCAATGGCGTTCTCGACTTCCAGTCTACCTGGCCTGCCACGCCGGCCGGGCAGCAGAAGTTTGTCGAGGATCTCATCGCCGAACTCCTCAAGCACGACAACGTGACGGGACTCTTTTATTGGTTCCCCGAGGAGAACCCTTACGGCAATCGCCTCTATGAGCCTTGGGTGAACCGAGGACTGTTTAATAATGGCTATGGCAACGAGTGGCCCAATGGCAACCGCGCCCTTCCCGCGTTCTATTCTCTCAGGAAGTTTACCGAAGGACAGCCCGACGCCATCGTGAGCCTGCCCCGCTCCGCCTCCAATCGGAAAGGGCAGTCATCGGCCGATGATTCCGCCGTGGGGAGATACGATCTCTCCGGACGGCCCGCCGCTGCAGGCCACCGTGGCCTCGTCGTCACCAAGGGCCACAAGGGAATAAGGAAATAAAAGAAAGAGAAAACCCAGCGCAGCTTCCATGGCCACCCACGACCGCACAAAAGAATTAGGCACGAAACCCATCGGCGCGCTGCTCATGCAGTACGCCGTGCCCGCCATCATTGCCATGACGGCGTCCTCCTTATATAATATGGTGGACAGCATCTTCATCGGGCAAGGCGTGGGAGCGATGGCTATTGCCGGCCTCGCCATCACCTTCCCCCTGATGAATCTCAGCGCGGCTTTCGGCGCGATGGTGGGTGTCGGCACGGCTACGATGATCAGTGTCCGTCTCGGACAGAAGAACCGAGAGGACGCCCAGCTCTTCTTCGGAAATTCGCTGACGCTGAATGTGCTGATGGGATTGGTCTTCATGGGCGTAATGCTCGCCGCCCTCGATCCCGTCCTTCTCTTCTTCGGCGCCTCGGAACAGACCTTGCCGTATGCGCGTGAATACATGGAGTGGATTCTCTATGGCAACGTCTTCACGCACCTCTATTTTGGTCTCAACGCCGTACTGCGTTCCGCGGGTCATCCCCAGACGGCGATGTACGCCACCATCCTCACGGTGCTGCTCAACACCTGTCTCGACCCGCTGTTTATCTATGGCCTTGGCCTTGGCATCAGAGGCGCAGCCATGGCCACGGTGATCTCGCAGTGCGTCAGCCTGTGCTGGCAACTTTATATCTTCTCGCGTCCCTCGGAAGTCGTGTTCTTCCGTCGCGACACCTGGCAGCTTCGCCTCCGCATCGTGGGGGGCATCCTCTCGATAGGCCTCTCTCCGTTCCTGATGAACGCCTGTTCGTGTCTTGTCGTCCTGCTGATCAACAGGGGGATGGTCGAGTATGGCGGCGACCTGGCTGTCGGTGCTTATGGTATCGACAACCGCGTCTTGTTCTTCTTTGCGATGATTGTCATGGGTTTCAACCAGGGTATGCAGCCCATCGCGGGCTACAACTATGGCGCGCAGCTCCACCATCGTGTCCGTGAAGTCTTGGTCAAGACCATCAGCTATGCCACCGTCGTGATGACTTTCGGATTCATCGTTTGCGAGCTCTTTGCCGAGGCCATCGTCAGCGCTTTTACCACCGACCCCGAGCTCATCCGTATAGCAGCACATGGCATGCGTATCGACGTGGCCCTCTTCCCGATTATCGGTTTCCAGATGGTGACGGGCAATTTCTTCCAGAGCATCGGGCAGGCAGGCAAGAGTATCTACCTGTCCCTGACGCGACAGCTCATCTTCCTCGTGCCCAGTCTCCTGCTTCTGCCGCGGCTCATGCCGGCCTTTGGCTGGCCGCAGCTCGATGGCATCTGGCTTTCCCTGCCCGTCAGCGACGGGCTGGCATCGCTCAATGCGGCGGTGCTGTTGTGGCTGCAGATCAGGGAGTTCCGGGCCCACTCCGCTGCCGTCGAAGGACGTCCAGAAGGGCCGTCATCCTCAGTCGCCATGGATATCTCTTCTCGCGGTGAAGGCAAGAGCGGGCCGCTGCGCCATTTCTTCCTGCGCCTTCCCCGCCGCATTCATTACTTCGCAGTCAGCCGCGTGGCTCCCTATATCCCCCTTTTCTCGCTCTTTCAACACAGCGGGTTAGAAGAAGAGGAGAAAGAAAGCTGACCGCAGCGGTTGCCCTTTCTTCCTCTCTCTAGCCTCTACTTCCTTTTTCTTCTTTCACTTCGCGATGAAACGTATAGGCCTTCTCTCCGACACCCATGCCTATTGGGACGACAAGTACATGGAGTATTTTGCAGAGTGCGACGAAATCTGGCACGCCGGCGACATCGGCAGTGTCGAGTTGGCCGACCGTCTGGCCGCTTTCCGTCCCTTGCGTGCTGTCGTCGGCAACTGCGACGGCGGCGATCTCCGATTGATGTATCCCGAGAAGCTCCGCTGGACCTGCGAAGGAGCCGACGTGCTGATGACGCACATCGGCGGCTATCCGGGCCGTTACGACCGTGGCATCATACGCCAACTGCTGGAGCGTCCGCCTCACCTCTTTATCTGCGGGCATAGTCATATCCTCAAGGTGCAGTACGACCGCCGTCTGGGCTTCCTTCACATCAACCCCGGTGCCGCAGGCTTGCAGGGCTGGCATCAGGTGCGCACCCTCGTCCGCTTCACCGTCGAAGAGGGTCAGTTCCGCGACCTCGAAGTCATAGAGATTCAACGTTCCAGGGAGCGCGCTTGACGTCCGCAGGGCTGGCGAACCGCTTCTTTTCTCGGCCGAAAACGAAACACCTCTATGAACAACCGACACTGCAAGGGGCGAAAGTGATGTTCTTAGTAGGCGCGGCCCCTCACCGCAGGCATATACAAGCGGGTTCGCAGACATGGGGGTTGTTCCATCACGATGGAACGATGGTTCCATCACGATGGAATGATGGTTCCATCACGATGGAACAAACTCAAGTGTTAGGCGTGGTGAGCAAAAGTGTTGGGCATGGTGAGCAAATGAGAGGTACGTGGCGGGCAAATGGGAACAGTGTGTGGGACGTCGGAACAAGGCTTGTTGGGTGTAAGGGTAGGGCCTTTTTCTCCTCTGCGCGCCATGTGCCATTCGCTTTGAAGGGCAGCGGCGAAGCGGCTGTTGGGGAGGAAAGGCAGAGAGAAAGACACTCTGTGAGCCTCATGGAACGATGCACAGGCGAATCTTTTGGCGATTTATGTATTTTTCGTCTAAAAATTTGGCGTGATTCGTCAGAATCTATATCTTTGCACCCGAAAGTTGCTCCCTGAAACTATCAATGGACACAATTATTATTTACTTAATTAACTAATTTACTTATGAAGAAAATCTTACTTACCTTATGCGTCTTGCTCGGAACAGTAGGAGCATGGGCGCAGGTGTCGTCCATCACAGATGGAGGTACTTACAACATCTCATTCAAAAAGAATGGATGGTTCTTCTCTTCTACCTTGAAGACAACTCAGTCCAATCCTGGTTCTTTCCGTTTCGACGAAGTTGAAACAGGTGTCTATAACATCTATAGTGTTGAGGAAGAGAAATACATCACTCGTGCCGACGAAGTTGCTAATGGCAATTCTCCCACGCTGTCTGAAACTCTTGAAGATACAGACAACTTCAAGTGGGTCGCTGTATATGATAGCGAAGCCAGCGACTGGCGCATTAAGACATTGGACGAAGCTTTCTGCTTGAATGGATGGACCAATTCACTCAGTGAGAGCAATGATGTGAAGTTCTTTAACAATGCTACACATGATTTGGCTCCTCTTATTTTGACGGTTGCGCCTTCGGCAGAGCAGAAAGCTGCATATAACATTTTGCACGGTTGGATTAACACAATTCAGAGTGCCAAGGGCTTGGTTACTGATGCAACTAATTATACTTCAAATGCAAAGTCTTCAGCAGAGGGTACTTATGAGGCTCTTCTGGATAACGAGTATTCGACGTATTTCCATGGTGCCTATGGTTCGGAAGGACCCGATGAAGATCAGTATCTTCAAGCAACATTATCAGCACCCGTAGATGCGTTTTATTTCTATTATAAGAAACGTCACAACAATAATAATAATCGTCCTACCAGTATTACTATCTATGGTAGTAATGACGGTACGGAATTCACTGAAATTAAAACAATTAACAGTGGACTTCCTACTGACGCGACAGTTCTTGATTATGTCTCAAGTAAGATTGCTCTTGGCACTTCCTATAAATATATTCGTTTTGTTGTAACCTCTACGAATAATGGAGCTACCAACACCAGTGGCCATGTGTTCTTCACTTTCTCTGAATTCTATCTTCTCCCGAGTGACGTTGCCATTGACAATGCTATGAGTCTGTACTCTTCATTGGCTGGAAAAGCTGCTAATGACTACACGGCACAACAGATTACAGATATAACAGATGCAAACACCGCTCTTACAAGTAATATTATTAAGGTGACCTACAACCTTTATGAGTCTGATGGTGTTACCTTGGTGGAAGCAAAGACTATTGACCAAGAGAAGAATAGCGAAGCCGTCAATCCTTTCACAATCAGTAATTACTATGACTATGCTGTTACCGGAACTATCGGTTCGGCAGATTGCGAAATTAGTGTAACCCGTACCCTGAAAGCCAGCATCGTTCATCCGATTACCAATCTGAGCAATAATAAAGCTTATACGCTGACCACCGTGCGTGGTGCTCTCGGTACAGATGGCACACAAATGGTTTCTTCCTTCGGAACGTCCCACACTGCCAGCAACTTCGCCATCATCAGCTACGAGGACAACTATTACCTCTATAGCGTGGCTGACAGCAAGTTCGTGGGCAACCCTGTGACGATTAACAGTGTGGCTAATCAGCCCGCTCTGACCGATGACTTGAGCAACGTCACTCCAGTGAACTTCACTTTGACAACCGCTCCTTACTATTTCATGGGCATGGGTAGCAATGGCGTGAACGTCTCTTCCTATGCTACAGGTATTGTCGTGAACAGTTGGACAACGCGTGACGATGGTAACCAGTACGTTATTCAGGAGGCCGCCGATTTCGACCCGACAGCTGCGTTGGCTGTACTCAATGAGTACTACCATCCTTCCTACACGGTGACTTACGTCGTGAAGGATGCCGGCAATAATGTCCTCTTCACTTCCGCGCCTGTAGGCACGACCAAGGACGCTAAGATTACCACTCTGCCCGAGGAATTCCAGATGGCAGGTTTCTACACGTATAATGAGGTGGATGTCACTATCAGTGCTGTCGGCAATACCAATGTAGAGTTCACTGCTACGCCGAAGGCTGAACCCTTGGTACAGTACACGGCCGACACCAGCTCTCCTTATTACTACAACCTGAACATCCGCAGCAAATACCTTGTCTACAACAGCGAGGCTACGGGCGAAGTCACGCTGCAAGATAACAGCGAGCCGTTCAATGCCGATGCTTCATGGGCGTTCATCGGAGAACCCTATGCAGGCTTCAAGGTCATCAACCAGACGAAAGGTGCCTCCAACTTCCTGACCTATACGAGTGTGGTCACGGGCGGCAATGGTGGTGCCGATGGAAGTAACAATAATATCCAGTTCGTCGCTGCTGAGGATTTCACCAATCAGTATTGGCTGATTGATAAGAATAGCAATGGCATCGTCCTTCGCATGAAGGAGAATCCCGCCATCTATTTCCATCATCAGAACATCACGGGTTCCAGCGGCTATCTGCGCACTTGCAGCGTTACTGAGTGGGGCAGTGTTCACAACGACCCCGGTTCGACCATCGAAGCGGTCAGTGACGAAGATGTCCTTCTGGCACTGTATGATGCTTTGTCCTCCAATAACTATGGAACGACCATTGGCTCCTATTACTCTACCGACGAGGAGATGACGGTGAGTGCTATTAAGGATATCCTCTCCGAAGTTGCTGAGGTTGTTGAAAACGAGAATACCTCACAGTATGGTTCTGCCTACGAGAAGTTGCTGAACGTAAGCGAGAACCTGGCTATTGTCGCTCCTGAGCCGGGCTTCTATCGGGTGAGGAACGTGGCTACGGAAGGCTATCTGACGGCTACTGCGGTCACCGGCTACACCAGTGAGGAAGATGCTGTGATGGCTAACGGCACGATTGACAGCCCTGCCACCATTATCGAACTTCGCGAAATCGATGGCCAGTTGTATCTGATGAACCAGGGTGCCTTCTTCAACTGGGTTGTCTCTGACAAGTCTGCCGGAAGCGGCAAGGCTTGGGTGAGAACAGATACTTATGACAAGTATGTGAACTGGATGCCGGGTACGGCCTCTGGCCAAATCGCCTTTGCCATCTGCTACGGCAATGGTGCCGGTTCTAATGCTTCCTATCTCAAGAAAGGTATTTATACGGCTAACGAAAATCAGGCTGTTGTCGGTGGCGATGATTACACCGTCGATGCTGCTCAGTGGATCTTCGAAGAGGTAACTGACGTTGAAATACCTCTGGTGAACCTTGACGGCACGGGCTATGCCACGACCTACCTGCCCTTCCCTGTCAGTCAGATCGATGGCGCTAAGCCCTATCTGGTTTCTGTAGAGAATGGCTGGGCTGTTCTTAAGGAGATTGACGGAGATCAGATTCCTGCAGGAACTCCTGTCGTCCTTGTCGGTGAAGACTCTGAGACTGCCCTCTGCACCATTGGTGAAGCCGAAGGCGCTAACATTACCGAGGAGGATGTGAACGTCCTTTCTGGTATCTATTTCGCGCAGCCCGTTGAAGGCTATGTGCTGAGCTTCAACGACGAAGAGGTCGTCGGCTTCTATCTCTTGGAGAGCGAAGCAGCTCTTGGTGCCAACCATGCTTACATTCCTTATGCTACCGTTCATCCTGAGGATCAGAATGGTGAGGAGGTGAAGGGCTTCGCTTTGAGCCTTGGCTTGCAGAATGCTATCGAGAAGCTTGTCGCTGAACAGGCTGACGGCACGGTCTACAACCTCGCTGGTCAGCGGGTACAGAAGGCTGTGAAGGGCATCTTCATCAAGAATGGTAAGAAACTTGTAAAGTGAAATACTTGGTCTAAACTAAACTTAAACATTGACAACTATGAAGAAATATATTGCCCCAGAGTTGGTCGTCAACCAAATGATGGCCAGCCAAATGATAGCCGTCTCTCTCCCCCTGGTAGAGGATGAAGTAAGTGAAGGTTTCGTAAAAGAAGCTGAAGAGCTGGATATTATGAATATCTTGCAGCTGTAGTCTCACCGATTTAATCGTCATATTCCTGCGGGGCGCACTCATGAGGTGCGCCCCGCTGTTACAAAAATCCAAGCGGATGGCTCAACTGAATTCTTTGATGAAGGATACGGCAATCTACGGACTGAGCAGCATCGTAGGTCGCTTCCTCAATTATTTGCTCGTTCCACTCTACACTCATTACATGCCACGCGAGTCGGGCGACTATGGGGTGAGCACCAACGTCTATGCCTATACGGCGCTGATTCTTGTGCTGCTGACTTTCGGCATGGAGACCACGCTGTTCCGTTTTGCCAACGATGAGGGACGCGTCTCCGGTTCCTCTCAAGGGAAAGCGTACCCTCACTGGCCTGACACCGTATTCACCACTGCCTTCGCCACCGTAGGCACGCTGACAGCACTGTTCCTGTTGCTGCTGTTTGGCCTGATAACCCCGATCGCCGAACAGCTGGGCTACGCCGCACATCCGGACTATCTGCTCATGATGGGCGTCGTCGTGGCGATGGATGCGCTGCAAGCCATCCCCTTCAGTTTCCTCCGCTTTCAGAAGCGAGCCATTCGGTTTGCTACGCTGAAACTCTTGTTCATCGGTCTGAATATCGGACTGAACCTTTTGTATTTTGTGGTGCTGGGGAAGACATCAGTCTTTTATGTCTTCTTCATCAATCTGCTCTGTACTGGCTTTATTTCGCTGCTCTTCATCCCGGAACTCTTCAAGATACACTGGCATTTCGACGGCGCTCTCCTGCGCCGGATGCTTTCCTACTCGTGGCCTATCCTGGTGTTGGGTATCGCAGGCATCTTGAATCAGGTGGCCGACAAGATTCTCTTTCCCCTGGTTTATCCTGATGCCGCAGAGGCCAATGTACAGCTTGGCATCTATGGCGGTTGCGTGAAGATAGCAATGATCATGGCGATGATTACGCAGGCCTTCCGATATGCCTACGAACCTATCGTCTTTGCTAAAAGCAAGGATGCCGACAAGAATGAATACTATGCAACCGCGATGAAGTATTTCCTTATCTTCACGCTGCTGGCTTTCCTCGCTGTGGTGGGCTATATGCCTCTGCTGCAATACATCATCGGCGCAGGCTATCGAGAGGGCCTGGGAGTGGTGCCCATTGTCATGGCTGCCGAAATCATGATGGGCGTCTATTTCAACTTGTCGTTCTGGTATAAGCTGATAGATAAGACGCTCTATGGGGCCGTCTTCTCACTGATAGGCTGTGCGGTACTCCTGGCTGTGAACCTCCTTTTCATTCCGCAGTACAGTTATTGGGCCTGCGCCTGGGGAGGTGTGGCCGGCTACGGAACGGCGATGGTGTTGAGTTATGTCATAGGACAGCAGAAGAATCCTATTAACTACCCGATGAAGGAGATGGGGGTATATGTACTCTTGACCGCCGCGCTCTTCGGCGGAATGAAAGCAGCAGAACAAGTCCTTCCGGCATGGGGCCAGTTGCTGGTCAATACTTTGCTGATTCTTTTGTTTACTGCTTATCTGGTCAAGAAGGATTTGCCGCTGAAGAACCTGCCTTATGTAGGCCGTTACTTCCGCTGACCCGTTTGCCTTCGTCGTCAGAAATTGACGACGAAGGAGCCTCCCAACGTGAAGAAGTGCATCTCGTGCTTACGTTCAAACTCGTAGGGATTCATGTTGGTTCCCATATTCATGAATAGCTTCTCCATCGTGGGAGCTGCTTCCTTGAGATAGCGGTAGGGGTCGTACTTGAACTCGTATCTCTTGTTGGTGTAGTCGTAGTCGGCAAAGATACGCATGGAGAAGTTGCTCTTGTGGTAATAAGTCAGAGAGAGGCCTGTGCCGTAGGTCGTAGAGCGCTTGCCTCCCAGCGTAAGGAGGTCCCAAGTGATGTCGTAGTCCTGGCCGGTACTTCTGAAATTGCTGACGTTGAGTGATGTGGGGATTCCGTTCTCCACGGTCATGTTGTAGTTCATGTCTTTTATGTTTCCCTTGACGTGTGCATCCAGGTCCAGCTCTTGCGTGATACTGCCACCGATGAGGAGCTTCGTGCCGAGGGCAAACCGCTTGCCCAGCGGCAGGTTGAAATAGAGACCTGCATTGGCTGAGAATTCTGTGAGGTGGTCGGTGACGATGGAGACGGTGCGCTCCTTGACCAAGTCAGCTACCTCGCCGGCAAGATACGCCTTCTTTTCATCTAATTCCTGCTGGTTCATGTGAGGGTTGCTCTCTGCGTAGAGTTCTACCATTTCTTCGCCCATCATCTGACTGTGGCGTTCGGTCAGGGAAGTGAAGTTGGACCAGTCCCGAGCCGACATCGCCCGCAGGCGCAGGCGTCCACCCACACCCACGTACTTATTAAAGAAGTAAGCTCCCTCGGCGTCCACGGTAGTGGCCGTGCGGAACGAGACGGAGAGTTGAGATTCAGGGTCCCAGTCGTCCTTGTCGCCTTGGTCTTTGAGGTCGTCGGGCGTGAATTCGAGTTTGTGCGTGCCCAGTCCCACACCCATAGACACGCTGAAGAACGATGGCTTGGCCACTTCAAATGGCTTGTCGTTGCGTAGCAGTCCTTTCTCCTTGAAGATAAGGTCGGTGATGGCATAGCCTAACTCGCCGGAGAGAATGCCGATGCCTGCGCCGGAAAGGATGTCACTCACCCAGTGTCGGTTGTTCAGGACACGCATCACACCCGTAGCGGTCGCCACGCTGTAGCCAGCCACTGAGTACCAGGGAGAGCGTGTCAGACCATATTCTTTGTGAAGCCAAGTGGCGCCTAGGAACGCTGTGGCCGTGTGTCCTGAAGGCCAGGAGTTGGCTTTGGAGCCATCGGGGCGCATTTCGCTTGCGGTGTATTTAATGCCGTTGACCATGATTCCCATGATGGCCCATGAGGTGGCGATGTTCGTTCCTAAGCGGAGCCAGTCGCTGCGTCCTTCGACGCCTCCGAGTTTCAGTGCCACTGGCATCACCATTCCAAAATACTGAGTGAAGTCATCGATGGGTGTACCGAATTCCGTCAGCAGGTGCGTGTTGCGGTTGACGGTGGCACGATAGGCGTTCTGCTGAAATGCAGCCTTTTCGCTTTTGATAATCCAGCCGGCGGCAAAGAGAGGGATGCCGACGAATGTCATCTCGTCCATAAATTTATATGGCTTGACGCCGGGCCTCACCTTAGGCTTGATGAAGTCCCATGAGGTGGACTTCTTTTGCATATGCGACTGTATATAGGCAGAGGAAAGGCTGTTGTGCCAGCCTCCTACTGTTATTGATGCAGGTAATTGCAGTTGGAGCTTGTTCGGGATTTCGCCTTCGGATGCACACGCGGTGTGGATGCAGAAGAAAGCAGCGCAAAGAGATAGAATTACATACTTCATGATGGCATTTTTTTGATGTTGATGCGACAAAAGTAACAATAATTATTGAGAACATCCATTTTTTCTTTTATAAAAGCGCTTGAAAGGCAAATTTTGTGTACCTTTGCATTCCAAAATAACGGATATGAATAAAATGGAAAGAAATTTCTTACGACTAAACACCTTCGTTAGTGTACTCTTGGCAATGGTGATTGGCTGCTGGATTCCTCAAGGTAGTTCCTTGCATGCCGACGAAGGTATGTGGCTTTTGGGAAAGACCGACCCGAAGGCGATGGCTATGGCACGTAGCCTTGGCCTGCAGTTGACAGACGAACAGCTATATGGTGAAGACGGCACGAGTCTGAAAGACTGTGTAGTCGACTTCTCGGACTACTGTTCGGGCGTCATCGTCTCTTCAGATGGACTTCTCTTTACGAACCACCACTGTGGTTTCAGTGCTATTCAGCAACTTTCGACTCCCGAGGATGATATCCTTGGCAATGGCTTCGTAGCCCGCACTCGCGAAGAAGAGCGACCTGCCAAAGGCATCTTCGTGAAGATTTGGCAACGCACCGTGGATGTAACGGCACAGGTGCGTCATGAGTTGGATAGTATTTATGGAAGTAAGGGGAAATCATTGAAAGAAAAGCAGAAGGCAGAAATCTACAGCCAGTACATAAGCGGCATCCTTCGCGGCATTGCTGCCCGTGCGGAAGTGGATGCAGAGAAGGACGGCATCGAGGGAATCGTCTGCGACTGTAAGGCGTTCTATGGAGGTTCTGTCTTCTACCTTAATTATTATAAGCAGTACTCTGATGTCCGTCTGGTCTTTACTGTTCCGCAGTCGTTGGGCAAGTTCGGCGGCGACACTGACAACTGGATGTGGCCCCGGCAGACGGCAGACTTCAGCGTGTTCCGCGTCTATACGGATTCGCTCGGACGTCCGGCCGAATACAGCGAAACGAATATACCCTTGCGCCCAAAGCGCTGGGCGAAAGTCTGCCTGGACGGTTTCGGTCAGGGCTCTTATTGCATGACCATCGGTTATCCCGGCAGCACGAGCCGTTATCTCAGTAGTTTCGGAATTGAAGAACGTGTGGGCGTGACGAATATCCCGATGATACAGGTGCGTGGCGTCAAGCAGGACGTGTGGAGAAAGTGGATGCGTGCAGAACGTGCTGTGGGCATCAAGTATGCTTCAAAGTTTGCAGGCTCCGCCAACTATTGGAAGAATTCACAAGGAATGAACGAGGCCGTTAAACGTCTGGGCATCATTGAGCAAAAACAGCAGAAGGAGATGGACATCCGCCGCTGGTACAGCGCGCAGCCGGCACTGAAAGCGCGCTTCTCCACGATGTTCCCTTCACTGAAGAAGGCTTATTTAGCCCGTCGCGACGCTCGTTATGCCCAGGGTTTTGTCAATGAGACCTTCTTCCGTGGCATTGAGATAATAAGCTTCGCCCGCATGGCTCAGAACATCAGGATGGCTCAAGGAGATCAGCGTGAGGCGTTGGAAGACTACATTCGTAACAGCTATAAAGATTACGATGCTCGTGTTGACGAGGAAGTGATGGCGGCTCTTCTGGAGAACTATGCCTCGCAGGTTCGTTCAAAGTACTTGCCCCGTTTCTACCGCGATATCCGTAAGAAATATAAAAACGACTATAAAGCCTTCGCCCACGACGTGTTCGCTAAGTCCAGGCTGACCGACTATGCAGGCTTCTTTGCACTCACCCACGCCAAGGTGCGCTCTTCTGTCACCTTCGATTCAGAGGAGGAGCAGGCACTGGCAGACAAGAAGGCATACGAAGCTTATCTCAACAACGACCCTGCCGTGCGTCTGGCTCGCGAAGTGAGCGACATGATGCGCAGTGTCATATCGAAGCCTCTTGCAGATAATGCAGCTTCTATTGCATATAATGAGAACCTTCTGACGCAGGCTGTCTTGGAGATGGAGCAGGACGAGCCTCATTACAGCGATGCCAATTTCACGCAGCGCATGAGTTTCGGAATCGTCAGTGACTACACGAACGCCGGCACCCATCACGACTTCCTCACCACGATGCCTTCGCTCATTGAGAAGATAGAGAAGGGACGCGACAACCCCGACTATGCGATGCAAGCAGATATCCTTGCGCTTCTCAAGCGAGGCGACTATGGTCGCTATGTGGATAAGAAGACACGTCAGTTGCCGCTCTGTTTCCTCACCACCAACGATATAACGGGAGGCAACAGCGGTTCTCCGGTGTTTAATGGACGGGGTGAACTCATCGGTTTGGCGTTTGACGGGAACTGGGATGCCCTCAGCTCAGACATCAGCTTCGACGCGTCTCTCACTCGCTGCATCGGCGTGGACATTCGTTTCGTACTGTGGCTGATGGAGAAGTGGGGCGGGGCAGACCATCTCATCAGAGAAATAGAGAAGACCGCCAACTAACACAATTCTCATGTTGGAAAAAGACAAGACTTCTCCTTCTCAAATGCCATCGTCTCTTCTCTCGGCAGAGGAGCGAGGTGGGGCGCCTCATCCTCTTCACCTCTTCAAGTTCTGTCCGGAATGTGGGTCGCCGCATTTCGTTGAGAACAATGCAAAGTCGAAGCGTTGTCAGGCGTGTGGTTTTGTCTATTATTTCAATCCCTCGGCAGCCACTGTGGCTTTGATCGTGAATGAACGAGGCGAGTGGCTCTGTGTGCGGCGTGCAAAAGAACCAGCCCGAGGAACACTCGATCTTCCGGGCGGCTTCTCTGATCTGGATGAGACCAGCGAGGAGGGCGTCTGTAGGGAAGTGGAAGAAGAGACAGGCCTGCAAGTGAATCGTCTTGAATTCCTCTTCTCTTTGCCGAATCGCTATGACTATTCAGGCTTCACCGTGCACACCATTGACATGTTCTACCGTTGTTATGTAGACGATACGGCCAGTGCTCGTGCTGCCGATGACGCTGCAGAACTGATCTGGATGCGTCCGGAAGAGATACGTCCAGAGCAGTTTGGCCTGCAAAGTATCCGCAGGGGAGTGGAGCGTCTGCTCTCGGGCGCTGCTTTTTCCGCCTTGAAATAAAAAAACTTATCCTTTTTCTTGCGTGGAAGCAAAAGTTGGCGTAACTTTGCAGCGCGGACGAGATGAAGCGAGGAGCCAGACGGTTCTTCGCTTTGCTTTTAAGGACAACGTGCTATCAACTAATAACGAGAATAGAAACAACGATGATTGACCCAAAGAAAGTGAATGACCTGGTTGAGCAATGGCTCGAAGGGAAGGATTATTTCCTGACAGACTTGAAGGTGACTCCAGATGACTGCATCACTATTGAAATAGATCATGCTGAAGGCGTGTGGATAGACGATTGCGTGCAGCTCTCACGTTTCATCGAGGAACACCTTTCGCGCGATGAAGAGGATTATGAACTTGAAGTGGGTAGTGCTGGCTTGGGACAGCCGTTCAAGGTCTTCCGCCAGTGGACGAACCACGTTGGAAAGCCCGTTGAAATCATCACCACCGAAGGCCGTAAGCTGAAGGGAATCTTGGCAGAAGCTGCCGAAGACCATGTCGTTCTTACCGTGCGGCAGAAGGTGCTTCAAGAAGGGCGCAAGCGTCCTGTCATGCAGGACGTCGACCTCTCTCTGCCCATGGACCAGGTGAAAAGCGGACGCTATCTTATTGAGTTCAAATAATACAAGGTCGTCAGGACCTGCCTGGCAGTTCCGCTATATATAATTGTAAAATCATAAAATCAGAATAATGGCAAAAAAACAAAACAGCGAACTCATTGAAACCTTCAAGGACTTCAAAGAGACAAAGAACATTGACCGCGCCACCCTGGTGAGCGTGCTTGAGGAAAGCTTCCGCAGTGTCATTGCAAAGATGATGGGTACGGACGAGAACTATGACGTCATCGTCAATCCCGACAAGGGAGACTTTGAGATCTATCGGAACCGTACCGTTGTCGCTGATGGCGAGGTGACGGATCCTAATATGCAGATCAGCCTGACAGAAGCGCAGCAGATAGCAGAAGACTACGAGGTCGGTGAAGACGTCTCTGAGCCTGTGGACTTCTCCCGCTTTGGCCGCCGTGCCATCCTCACCTTGCGCCAGACCTTGTCCTCCAAGATCCTGGAACTGGAGCACGATGCTCTTTATAATAAGTACAAGGAGAGGGTCGGCGAGATCATCTCGGCTGAAGTCTATCAGGTATGGCACAAGGAAATCCTTCTGCTGGACGAGGAAGGCAATGAGCTCCTTCTCCCGAAGGCAGAGCAGATACCCGGCGACTTTTTCCGTAAGGGAGAGCCTGCCCGTGCTGTTGTCGCGCGTGTCGACAATACGACGGGCAACCCGAAGATCATCCTTTCGCGCACCAGCCCTGTCTTCCTGCAGCGCTTGCTCGAAGCCGAGGTGCCTGAGATTGCTGAAGGCATCATCGTCATCCGTAAGATAGCCCGTGTGCCGGGCGAACGTGCCAAGATCGCTGTGGAGAGCTTCGACGACCGTATCGACCCTGTGGGCGCTTGTGTGGGCGTCAGGGGCAGTCGTGTGCATGGCATCGTGCGCGAGCTGCGCGGCGAGAATCTGGATGTCATCCAGTGGTCTGCCAACCCGCAAGTGCTCATCACCCGTGCACTGGGTCCGGCAGAGGTGAACAGCATCAATCTGGATCTTGAGTCCAAGCACTGTGAAGTGTATCTGAACCCAGACCAGGTGAGCCTGGCCATCGGCAAGGGCGGTATGAACATCCGTCTGGCATCGATGCTGACGGATACCATCATCGACGTCTACCGCGAGTTGCCGGAGGGCGAGCAAGAGGAACTGGAGGACGATATCTATCTGGATGATTTCAAGGACGAGATAGACGAGTGGGTCATCGAAGAGCTCAAGAAGAACGGCTGGACCACAGCCCGTGCCGTGCTGGATGCCCCCCGCGACATGCTTGTCCAGAAGGCTGATCTTGAGGAAGAAACTGTCGACGAGGTCATCAAGGTGCTGCGACAGGAGTTCCCCGAAGAAGAGAATGAGAATAATGGAAATGCTTAAATATAGCTTATGCCAATTAGAATAAATAAAGTCACTAAAGAATGTAATGTCGGCTTGCAGACATTAGTCGACTTCTTACACAAGAAGGGCTTCTCAGAAGTGGAGCCCAACCCTAATGCAACGATTACCGACGAGCAGTACGAACTGGTGCAGGCGGAGTTCAACAAAGGTCAGCAGATTAAAGGCATAAAGATTCCAGTGCAGCAGTCCTCACCCTTGCGTAAGACCAAAGAACGCAAGGAGACAATTGTCCTCACCGAGACTGGTGAGGCCATGCCTCTGACAGAGGTGAAGAAGCCCAAAATCGTCGGACATATCGACCTGAACGCTAAGGGAACACCCATTCCGCCCAAGGTCGAGGTAAAAGAGGCGCCCAAGGCAGAGCCTCAGCCGGAGGTGAAGCCTGCACCTCAACCGGAGCCCGAACCCGTCGTCCCCGCTCAGCAGCCGGCAGCAGAGCCTGCGCAGGCCTCTGCGGAAGTTGAGGAGCGCGAACCCGTGGCCGAGACCGCTCCTTCCGCGTCGTCGTCGGCACAGCCTGTTGCAAAGAAGAAAGGTGGAGTGGAACTGGAGGAAATCGATGGCGTCTTCCGCGTGAAAGGACCTGTCGAACCGCCTCTTACACTCAACATCAAAGGCCATATCGATCTCGATTCCATCAATCAAAGCACACGTCCTCCCCGTTCCAAGAAGCGTCGTAAGGTCGCCGCAGGGCAGGGCAGTGGCGCGGCGCAGGCCGGTGGCACGTCGTCCTCCAACCGTCAAGGCAAGAAAAAAGGAGAGCGCGTGGATATCAATGCCGAAGCCGCTAAGCAGAATCAGGGCGGACCATCCAAGAAGAACAAAGGAGGCAACCAGCAACCCTCTGCCAACCAGCAGAACCAGGGTTCGGGGAAGAACCGCAAGCGCAAGAACCAGCCCAAGGAACCCGTCATCACGCCCGAGCAGAGCGATGAGGAGGTGGCCAAGAAAGTCCGTGATACCCTGGCCCGTCTCACTGCCGGTAAAAATATTGGGAAAGGTGCTAAATACCGTCGTGAGAAACGCGAGAACATCCGTGCCGGCATGGAGCATGAGCTCGAAGAGCAGGAGAGAGAGTCCAAGATTCTCAAGCTGACGGAGTTCGTCACCGCCAATGAACTGGCCACCATGATGGGCATCTCCGTGACGCAAGTCATCAGTACCTGCATGAGTGTCGGCATCATGGTCAGCATCAATCAGCGAATGGACGCCGAGACCATTAACCTTGTCGCCGAGGAGTTCGGCTTCCAGACCGAGTACGTCAGTGCCGATGTGAGCGAGGCTGTCACGGAGGAAGCTGATGACGAGGCCGATCTCGTGCCGCGTGCACCCATCGTGACCGTCATGGGACACGTCGACCACGGTAAGACGTCGCTGCTCGACTACATCCGTAAGACGAATGTCATCGCCGGCGAGGCCGGTGGCATCACACAGCATATCGGGGCCTATAACGTCCGGTTGGAAGACGGTCGCCATATCACCTTCCTCGATACGCCGGGTCATGAGGCCTTCACCGCCATGCGTGCCCGTGGTGCACAGGTCACTGATGTGGCCATCATCATTATTGCAGCCGATGATGACATCATGCCTCAGACGAAGGAAGCCATCAATCATGCTGTTGCAGCTGGCGTCCCCATCGTGTTTGCCATCAACAAGATTGATAAGCCGGCCGCCAACGTCGAGAAAATCAAGGAGCATCTGGCGCAGATGAACTTCCTCGTCGAAGACTGGGGCGGCAAATACCAAAGCCAGGATATCAGTGCCAAGAAAGGTATTGGCGTTCCCGAACTGATGGAGAAGGTGCTGCTCGAGGCCGAGATGCTCGACCTGAAGGCCAACCCCAACCGTAAGGCCACCGGTACGATCATCGAGTCGTCGTTGGACAAGGGGCGTGGTTATGTGGCTACCTTGCTCTGCTCGAACGGTACGCTCCATGTGGGCGACATCCTTCTTGCAGGCACCAACTACGGCCGTGTCAAGGCGATGTTCAACGAGCGCGGACAGCGCATCAAGTCCATCGGTCCGGCAGAGGCTGCCACCGTACTCGGACTGAACGGTGCGCCCCAGGCCGGCGATGCCTTCCATGTCATGGACAGCGACCAGGAGGCACGCGAGATCGCGTCCAAGCGCGAGCAGCTGGCACGCGAGCAGGGTCTGCGCACGATGAAGCGTGTGGACCTCAATGAGATAGGCCGACGTATCGCCCTCGGCGACTTCCAGGAGTTGAACATCATTGTCAAGGGCGACGTGGACGGCTCCATCGAAGCCCTCAGCGATTCGCTCATCAAGCTTTCTACGGAAAAGATTCAGGTCAACGTCATTCAGAAGGCCGTCGGACAGATCAGCGAGAACGACGTCAACCTGGCCGCCGCCTCCGATGCCATCATCGTCGGCTTCCAGGTGCGTCCCTCGGCACAGGCACGTCGTCTGGCCGATCAGGAAGGCGTGGACATCCGTCTGTACTCTGTCATCTACGACGCCATCGAGGAAGTCAAGGACGCCATGGAAGGTATGCTCTCGCCTGAGATCAAGGAAGAGGTCACAGCTCAGATCGAGGTGCGTCAGGTCTTCCACATCTCGAAAGTCGGAACCGTTGCCGGTGCCTACGTCGTCGATGGAAAGGTCAGCCGTTCCAACAAGGCCCGCGTCATCCGCGACGGCATCGTCATCCACACCGGCGCCATCGATGCCCTCAAGCGCTTCAAGGACGATGTCAAGGAAGTGTCCACCAACTTCGAGTGCGGTATCTCCCTCGTCGGATTCAGCGATCTGCGCGAGGGCGACACCATCGAGACCTTCCAGGAAGTGGAGATCAAGGCCAAGCTGTAATTCTCTATAAGTTTCGCCGGGTTCTCCAGTACCACAGATTGCACAGATTAAACAGATTTAGCCTGTCCTCTATGCGATGATTCCTGTTCGCTATTACACAGATTCCGTGCAGCACGCTTCGCAAGTGCTGACAGCAAGGCTTGCAGAGCGACACTCGAAAGCTGCGAAGCCTTTCGCCGGAAGTCCGTGTAATTGAAAGATTGAGGCATTGCAAGAATCTGTGTAATCCGTGTGATCTGTGGTGCAGGAGAACTTCCGAAAGTTGAATAATTCTCTATGAATGGATTAGATATCGTCTTTCTCCTCGTGCTTGTTGCAGGCGCGTGGAAAGGCTGGTCAAACGGTCTGCTGAAAGAGGTCCTTGGCCTCGTCGGCGTCTTTGTCGGACTCTATCTGGCTCATCTGCTTTACGAGCAGGTGGGCTATCATTTAGCGCCCCGTCTGGGCACTTCCCCCGGCATCGCCAACATCCTGGCCTTCGTGCTCATCTGGATGGGCGTCCCCATCCTTCTGGGCCTGATAGGCTCGTTCCTGACAAAAGTCCTGGAGTGGGCAGGCCTGGACAGCATCAACAATCTGGGCGGCGCACTCATCAGCCTGCTGAAATACGGGCTTCTGTTAGGAGCTTTCTGTAACGTCCTGGCCATAACGCACCTCGTCGGCGAGGAGGCGCAGGAGCGCTCCATCCTCTTTCATCCACTTCGACAGTCCACCTCCATTGCCTTCGAGCTGGCCAAGGCCCAATGGCATGAGGCACAATCTTCTCAGACCAATG
>CAMVFC010000032.1 GCA_947166655.1 uncultured Prevotellaceae bacterium | reverse complement strand
CCCGGACACCACCGCGGCTGACCCTTTTTATAATCTGAAGCAGTATAACTCATAACGCTTTCTGTTTTTCTAACCACAGATTTCACAGATTTCACGGATTCAATTGTTCCCATGAATCGATAGAATTCCACCGATTGACATGCGACACGCTTCGCAGGTGTCGAATGCCATTAGGATTTGATTATCAACGTTTATGTGTGTCATCTGTGCAAGTGATGTTTTTTATTAGCTGTTTGTATTTGACCAGATTACATGGATTTAACAATGTAGCGTTCATGACATAAGGACTTCTCTCCGAAGTTTATGAGCAATGCGATTTCGCAACTCGCCACTCGTGCATAGTTGATAGCCTGCGAACGATGATAGTCTTCCAACTCCTTAACAGCTTTCAACTCGACAATGATGTTGTCATAGCAGAGAAAGTCTGGAATAAACTCTGATTTCAGTGTCTGTCCGCGGTATTCTGCAAAGATTGGCACTTCCCTTTGATAGGGGATGCCTTGTTCCTGGAATTCTATCTCCAATGCATCTTGATAGACCTTTTCGCTGAAGCCACAACCGAGAGCTCGATGAACAGTCATGGCCGCACCAATTATACTATACGTCTTTTCTTTATGGATGAATTCGTTCATGTACGTCAACTTTTTCCCTTACCACAAATCTCGAATGTTCAACGAACAACAGCACTCGACACCAACATGGCGCGGCGCGCAAAATCTGTGTAATGTCTTATGAATTCCTTCATGACCAGGGAACAAGAATCTGTTTAATCCGTGTAATCTGTGGTTCTCATTACAATTCCTTTTTTAACGCTGCGACGAGTTCGCTGACAACGAAGGGCTGTCCCTTGACTTCGTTGAACTGGGCAGGCACAAAGCCGTCGACCTTCATGCGGAGGTAAGCGGCGAGCTGACCCATGTTCTGTTCGGCGACGACGACCTTCGGGTATTTCTTCAGCACCTCAGCGGTGTTGGCAGGCAGCGGATTGATATAGCGGAACTGGGCGAGAGCGACCTTGTGACCTGCCGCCCGGAGCTCGTCCATCGCTGCATGGAGGTGGCCATAGGTGCTGCCGAAGCCTACGATGAGCAGGTCGGCGTCGTCCTTGTCGCCCTCTACTTCCAGGTCGGGAACCGCGATGCGTGCCACCTTCTCGGCACGGAGACGAGTCATCAGGTCGTGGTTCTCAGGGTTCGTAGAGATGGCACCCGTCCGGTTGTCCTTCTCCAGTCCACCGAGAATATGCGTGAAGCCTTCACGTCCGGGCACGGCCCAGTAGCGGCTTCCCGTCTCGGGGTCACGCTGATAAGGCGTCCACGAGCCGCGCAACTCTTCGGGCACATAAGGCGGTTTGATGTCAGGGTACTCTTCGAGTTTCGGAAGTCTGAATGCGCCCGAGCCATTGGCCACAAAGGCATCTGTCAGCAACACGACGGGCGTCATGTGCTCAAGGGCCATCTTGGCAGCATCGTAGGCAGCGTCGAAGCAGTCGGTGGGCGACAGTGCCGCCAGCACGGGCATCGGGCTTTCGCCGTTACGGCCGAAGAGCACCTGGAGAAGGTCTGTCTGTTCGGACTTCGTGGGCAGGCCTGTGGCCGGACCTCCGCGCTGCACGTCGAGCACGACGAGTGGCAACTCCATGATAACGGCCAGGTTCATGGCCTCGCTCTTCAGGCAGATGCCGGGTCCAGAGGTGGACGTGACGGCCAGTGCGCCGGCAAAGGAAGCTCCCACGGCCGATGCGCAGCCCGAAATCTCGTCCTCGCACTGCACGGTTTTCACGCCGAGGCTCTTATGTTTCGATAGCTCGTGGAGCACATCCGTGGCGGGTGTGATGGGATAACTGCCCAGGTAAAGCTGCAAACCGGCCTTCTCGGCAGCGGCGATGAAGCCGTAGGCCGTGGCTTTGTTGCCGGTGATGTCCATGTAGCGTCCGGGCTTCTTCTCGTGGCTCTCAATGCGATAAACGTTGATGGCCGATGAGTGCGTGTTGTGTCCGTAGTCGTAGCCCGCCTGAATCACCTTGATGTTGGCCTCAGCGATGGCCGGTTTCTTGGCAAACTTCTCGCGGAGGAAGTTAAATGCCACGTCGAGGTCGCGGCTGAAGAGCCAGCAAACCAAGCCGAGGGCGAACATATTGCGGCACTTGAGTATAGCCTTCTGATCCATACCCGTGTCGGAGAGCGCGTCCTTCACCATCGTGGTGAGGGGGCAGGCAATGACGCGGTCGGGGTCTACGCCCATTTCGGCGATGTAGTCGTCGGTCTTGAATTCCGCCTTTTCGAGGTCTTTCTTTGTGAAGGCGTCCGTGTCGATGATGACCGTGGCGTTGGGTTTGGCGTAGCGCAGTTGCGTCTTGAAGGCCGCAGCGTTCATGGCCACGAGAACGTCGCACAGGTCACCCGGCGTGTAAACCTTGCCGGCACCGATATGCACCTGAAAGCCAGAGACACCGGTCAGCGAACCCTGCGGGGCGCGGATGTCTGCAGGATAGTCGGGGAAGGTGGAGATACTGTTGCCCACGGTGGCACTGACCGTGGAGAAAATGTTGCCGGCGAGCTGCATACCGTCGCCGCTGTCGCCGGAGAAGCGAACCACTACTTGCTCCAGCTCTTTGATTTCTAATTGTTCTGCCATAGGCTTACTTATTGTGCTTCATGTCATGTTTCTGGCTGCAAAGGTACGCAGAATTTACGATTTACAGTTTACATTTTGCCATTTTGTTTGCTGCCATCGTAGAAAAAAGCTAACTTTGCACCGCAAATTTGTTAAAAAGACACGAAGAATGATAAAAAACATCACCTCAGACATCCGCTATATCGGCGTCGATGACCCCGAACAGCGGCTCTTTGAAAGCCAGTATCACACGCCAGAAGGCATGTGCTACAACTCATACGTCGTCCTCGACGAGAAGGTTGCCGTCTTGGATACCAGCGACAGCCGCACCCTTGATGCGTGGAAGGCGAACCTGCAAGAAGCGCTCGACGGCCGGCAACCCGACTATCTCATCGTGCACCACCTGGAGCCCGACCATGCCAGTGGCATCGCCGAGGTGTGCGCTCTGTACCCTGATCTGCAGATCGTCTGCTCGGCCAAGGCTCAGCAGATGATGCCGCTGTACTTCGATGCCGCTGCCCTGACGAGCCGCATCCTGGCTGTCAAGGAGGGCGAGACGCTCTCGCTCGGCCGCCACACCTTGCATTTCGTGATGGCCCCGATGGTGCACTGGCCTGAGGTCATGGTCAGCTACGACGATGCCGACCGCGTACTCTTCTCAGCCGATGCCTTCGGTAAGTTTGGCGTCTACGATGCCGATGCCGACGACTGGGCCTGCGAGGCACGTCGCTACTACTTTAATATATGTGGCAAGTACGGTGCGCCCGTCAGCACTTTGCTGAAGAAGGCCGCAGCGCTGGACATCCAACAGATACTGCCTCTGCACGGTCCCGTGCTCGCAGGCGAGAAGATGGCCGAGGCCGTGCGCCTGTACACGCTGTGGGGCGCCTATGAAGTGGAGACGGAAGGGGTCTTCATCGCCCATGCCAGCATCCACGGCAACACTGCCGCCGCTGCTGGCCGGCTGGCTGAAATCCTCAAGCAGAAAGGCTGTCCGAAGGTGGCGCTGTGCGACCTCTGCCGCGACGACCTTGGCGAGGCCATCGAGGATGCCTTCCGCTATGGCCGCATGGTGTGCATGGCCAGCAGTTATGACGCTGGCGTCTTCCCGCCCATGTACGACTTTCTGCACCATCTCGAAATCAAAGCATACCAGCGTCGCCGTGTCGCACTGGTCGAGAACGGCTCGTGGGCACCGAGTGCCGCCAAGACCATGCGCCCCATGCTGGAAGGCATGAAGCAGGTGGAGGTCGTGGAACCCGTCGTCACTCTTCGCGGTCGCATGAAAGAGGCCGACGTGCCTGCTCTCGAAGCGCTGGCCGACGCCATCCTGGCGTAACGGCGAAGAAGCGGTCTGAGCCGCCGCGTTCCCTGAAGCGTGCAGTTCTTTGCTGCTCTCAAGACATCAAGAAAAACGAACAACCCCGGAGGCTGAGCCTTCGGGGTTGTTGGGTTTGCTGAGTCTTAGGTTCGCAGCGGCAGGGAGAGGTCTTAATCCTCGTCCTTGGTCACGATGCGCTTCTCGGCGATGCGAGCCTTCTTACCTGTGAGCTGACGCAGGTAGTAGAGCTTAGCGCGGCGCACTTTACCCACCTTGTTGACGGTGATGCTGTCGATGTTCGGGCTGGAGATAGGGAAGATACGCTCTACACCTACCGTGCCGCTCATCTTACGAACCGTGAAGCGCTTCTGGTCCTGATGTCCGCTGATCTTAATGACCACACCGCGGTACAGCTGGATACGCTCCTTGTTACCCTCGACAATTTTGTAAGCCACGGTTACCGTGTCACCTGCCTTGAACTTGGGGTAGGTCTTGCCCGTAGCAAATGCTTCTTCAGCAATTTTGATTAAGTCTGCCATTGTTGTTGAAATGGTTAAATTGTTGTTGTCGGTCGAGCGCGGGCTTAACAGGGAACTCTGCATCCTGCCAGCGACCCACGCCGAAAGCGGGTGCAAAGGTAGTAAAAAGTTGAATGCCGAGCGCTGAAAGTTGAAAGTTTTTTTCATTTTGAACGTAATTTCCCGTTTTTTGCCTAACTTTGCGACAAAAAACAATCATTACCGACATGAAAAAGCCTCATTTCTCCCTTTTCGCGTTTGTGTCTGCCATCGTCCTGCCCGTGCTGTTTTCCAGCTGTCAGGATCATGTCTACGTGCTGCAAAGCGTACAGCCTCACCGCATTGAAGTAACGAAAGCACTGGACGCCCACCCGGTGGCGGCTGCCGATGCTTTCCTGGCTCCTTTCCGTCTGGGCGTCGACAGCCTTCGCCGTCCGAGGGTCGGCGAGAGCGAGCAGTACATGACCGCCGGGCGGCCCGAGAGCCTGCTGAGCAACTGGGTGGCCGATGCGCTGGTGGCTACGGGCGAGCGCCTGGGCTACCACCCCGACCTGGGCATCTGCAACGTGGGCGGTCTGCGGTCTGCCATGCCGCAGGGGACGGTGTGTCGGGGCGACATCCTCGGCATCGCACCCTTCGAGAATTTCTTCACCATACTGAAACTCCGCGGCTCGGAGGTCCTGAAGTTGATGAGCGACATCGCAGCCGTCCACGGTGAAGGCGTCAGTCAGGCGGCACGCCTCGTGATCACCCGCGACGGACAGCTGAAGAGTGCCCTGCTCGGCGGACAGCCTATCGACCCGGAACGCCTCTATACCATTGCCACGCTGGATTATCTGGCCGACGGCAACGACAAGCTTTATTCGCTGAAAAATTCGGAAGAGCGCATCACGACGAAGGAAGCCGTGCGCGATGTCCTGATAGAACACCTGCGCCGTCTGGACCAGGCGGGCCAGAAAGCCTCGGCGCGCATCGAAGGCCGCATCGTGGAAGTGGCTGAGGGCGCGGCACCTCCGGCCGTGCGTCAGGTGGAAGTGGGCGAGAAAGAACATCTGCTGACGGTGAGCACGGAGAGCCAACGCGCGGCCAAGTCCCTGTTCATCGTGCACACGAACGATACCCATTCCTGCATCGAACCCCTCAGTCCCCTGCTCTCCGACACGGCACACGCCGACAAGGGTGGCTATCTGCGGCGCGCTGCCCTGCTGCGCGACCTGCGGAAGAAGCATCCCGGCCTGCTGCTCTTCGACGCCGGCGACTTCTCGCAGGGCTCTGCTTATTATAGCCTCTACCACGGCGACGTCGAGGTGGGACTGATGAACCTCATGGGCTACGATGCCGCCACCATAGGCAACCATGAGTTCGACTTCGGTCTGGAGAACATGGCACGCATCTTCCGCCTGGCCAAGTTCCCCATCGTCTGCTGCAACTACGACTTCACCGGCACGCCTGTGGCAGGCCTCGTGCGCCCGTACATTATTATAAAACGCGCGGGCTTGAAGATCGGTGTCCTCGGTGTGTCGCCGCAGTTGGAGGGCCTTGTGGCGGCGCACACCTGCGAGGGCGTCCGCTATACCGACCCGATAGCTGCCGCCCAGCCCGTGGCAGACTATCTGCGCAACGAAGCACACTGCGACCTTGTCATCTGTCTCTCCCATCTCGGCTGGCAGCTGCCTGGTGTCAGCGACGAGGAACTCATTCCTGCCATACGCAACATCGACCTCGTCATCGGCGGACACAGCCATACTTACTTCGCCTCGCCGCAGGTGCTCGAGAACCTCGACGGCATCAGCGTGCCCAACAACCAGATGGGCAAAAACGCCCGCTACGTGGGCACCTTGCAGCTGACGCTGGGGGACCCTCTCAAATGACGGGCCGCCTCAGTAGTGCGCCGTGCGGTTTCCCCGCACGGAATGCAGCCTGAATCCATCAGATGACAGGCGGGCCCAGCCGCCATGACACCCGCGGAGGCCGCATCTCCGCCGCAGAAAAACGGCCCAAGCCATTGGGAACCGCAGCCAATCCCATCAGGGTACCGGCAAAAGCTGCCAATGGTACCGGCAAAAGCTGCCAATGGTACCGGCAAAGGCTGCCAAGGGTACCGGCAAAAGCTGCCAAGGGTACCGGTAAAAACTGCCTTGAAAAACGGCGAAAAGTGCTAAGAGAAATGACAAAAACTGCCTAGAAAAACGATGAAAAGTGCCAAGAGAAATGACCAAAACTCTTGGGAGAAAAAGCGAAAACCTGACAGAAAAATATGGGGAGGCGCCTGGCGTGTTGCGCAGCTGATGCTTGGCCGTTGCAACATGCCGAGGCACGCAGAACGTTGAGGGCACAAGCATATCCCTGGATGCCAAGCCGTAGGCCGAGGAGTCTTCGGTCGGGGCGGTCCTCCTTGGTGGCGATGGACGGAAAGGACTGTCAGTTGCGCTTGCGCGTGCGGCCGGCGTCGATACGCAGGAAGATGAAGAGCAGGAGCGTGAAGCCCCAGAGCGATGAGCCGCCATAGCTGAAGAACGGCAGCGGTATGCCGATGACGGGCATCAGACCGAGCACCATGCCGATGTTGATCAGCACGTGGAAGAGGAAGATAGAGAAGACACAATAGCCGTAGACGCGCCCGAAGGCATAGGGCTGTCGCTCGGCCAGATGGATGAGCCGCAGGAGCAATATCAGGAACAGGATGAGCACCGAGGCCGACCCGATGAAGCCCTGCTCCTCGCCGACGGTGCAGAAGATAAAGTCGGTCTCCTGCTCGGGCACGTACTTCAGCTTGGTCTGTGTGCCGTTGAGGAAGCCTTTGCCCTCCAGTCCGCCCGAGCCGATGGCGATTTGCGCCTGAATGACATTGTAGCCCACGCCGTTCGGGTCGTCCTTCAGTCCCAGTAGCACCTGCACACGGTCGCGCTGGTGAGGCTGCAGCTTGTTGACCAGCAGATTGGCCGAGAAGTAAACGCCCAGGGACGCCAGTGCAAACAGTCCGATGTACAAGCGTCGGCGCATCAGCAGAGCATGCCGGCGGCCAGGGGTGTTGAGGTCCTCGCCGCTGGAGGCCAGGGCGGCCGGGCGGCAGTAGACGATGTGCAGGGCGATGACGAACACCACGATGAGAATCATCACCAGCACCAGTCCGAGATTCGTCAGACCGCCCAAGACGGGCACGTCGGCAAACCGGAGACCGACCACCACGTAGATGACTGCTGCCAGGCCCGTGAAGAGGAAACTGCCCGGCATCCCCTCGCGATAGAGCATCAGCAGCAGGCTGAAATAGACCAGGGCGGAGCCTGTCTCTTTCTGCAGGACGATGAGTACCATCGGGATCATCATCAGCGTAATGGAAATAGCCAGGTTCTTCCATGAGCCCTCGAGCTTGAAACCATAGCTGCTCATGAACTTAGCCAGAGCCAGTGACGTGGCAAACTTGGCAAACTCGGCCGGCTGAAGGCTGAAGCTGCCGATCTTGATCCACGACATGGAGCCCTTGATGTCATGCGCCAGGAAAGGCGTCGCCAGCAACAAGAGCACGAGCACGCCATAGAAAAGATAGGCAAACGTGTCGAAGAAGCGGTCGTCAAGAATCAGGAGCAGGCCGCCGAGGACGATGGACGTCCCTATCCAGACCAGCTGCATACCCGTTCGAGACGAAATCGACAGCAAGTCGTAGGGCTCGCCATAGTCGTAGCAGGCGCCACAAATACTCATCCACCCCAGTGCCAGAAGGATGAGATAGACAAGGATCGTGACCCAGTCGATGCTTCGGAGGAGAGAGGTCTGCTTCTTCATCGGATGTAGTTGCCGTAGTTAATCGTCTTCTCGGCGATGGCATCTGCCTTGGCCTGGCTGGCCTCGGAGAGCTTGCCGTTAATGAACTGTTCCATCATCAGCGCACCTATCGGCACGCCGAAGGTGGCGCCCCAGCCGCCATTCTCTACGTAGACGGCGATGGCAATCTGAGGATTGTCGCGCGGCGCAAAGCCCATGAAGACGGAGTGGTCGTGGCCGCGGTTCTGCGCCGTACCCGTCTTTCCGCAGGTGATATACTGAGAGGTGTATGCCGATCGGCAGGTGCCTCCCTCCACGGCTTTCTGCATTCCGCTGACGACCGTCTCGTAGTTCTCTGCCGACACCTTTGTGTAGCGCTTTCGGGAGTAGAGCGTGTCGAGCGGTTCGTCCTGAATCTCGCGGACGATATGCGGAGTGATGAACCATCCGCGATTGGCAATGGTCGCTCCGAGGTTGGCTATCTGCAACGGCGTCAGCGTCACCTCGCCCTGACCGATGGAGATGGAGATGATGGTGAGTCCGTTCCACGAGCCGTTATAGGCCTTGTCGTAAAAAGGCGCATTGGGGATGAGGCCGCGTGCCTCGCCGGGTAAATCGACCCCCAGGCGATAGCCGAAGCCCATGGAGACCATGTAGTCTTTCCACGTGGTCATCGCGTTCTGCACGCTTCGGTACTTGCTGTTGCCTATCATGTAGTACAAGCCCCAGCAGAAGTAGCCGTTGCAGGACGTGGCGATGGCGGGCACGAGGGGCAGGGGAGAGGCGTGACCGTGGCACCCCACTTTCAGACCCTTGTAGTGGAAACCATGCGAGCAGGGAAACGCCGTCTGCGGCGTGATGATGCCTTCTTGCAGGAAGGTGAGGGCCTGCGACGTCTTGAACGTGGACCCTGGCGGATAGACACCCATGATGGCGCGGTTGAGCAGCGGCTTCATAGGATCGTTGGACAGCATCTTGTGGTGGCGTCCACGCTGGCGCCCCACCATCGTCCGCGGGTCGTAACTCGGGGCACTGACCATGCAGAGGATCTCGCCCGTGGAAGGCTCGATGGCAACGATGCTTCCCAGTTTGTTCTGCATCAGGCGCTCGCCCAGCTGCTGCAAAGGCAGGTCGATGCTGAGTGTGAGATTCTTGCCAGGGATGGGTTGCACGTCGAAGGAGCCGCCCTGATAACGGCCTTTGATGCGTCCGTGCACGTCGCGAAGCAGGATCTCCGAGCCCTTGACGCCTCGCAGCTGACGCTCGTAGCTGCGTTCCACACCGACCTTGCCGATATAGTCGCCGCTGCGATAATAGTCGTCGCGCTCGATGTCGCTTTCGCTCACCTCGCCTACATCACCCAGGATGTGTGCCGCAGCAGAGGTCGTGTACTGCCTGATGCTTCGCTTCTGGATGTAGAATCCGGGAAAACGGAATAGCTTCTCCTGAAAGTCGGAGAACTCTTCCACCGAGAGCTGACTCATGAAGAGCTGCTGCGTCACTGCTGAGTAGCCGGGATTGCGACGGCGGTCCTGAATCTCTTCCATGCGTCTGCGGTACCAGGCGACGTCGATGCCGAGGCTTTCGCAGAGGTCCAACGTGTCAATGCCTATCTGCTCTTTCATCACGACCATGATGTCGTAGGCCGGCTGGTTATAGACCAGCAGACGGCCCCCGCGGTCGGAAATGGCGCCCCGGGCCGGGAACTGAATGCGATGCATGAGGGCATTCGAGTCGGCACGGCGCTTGAAGTCGTCCGATGTCATCTGCAGGAAGAACAGACGGACGATGTAGATAGCGATGATGAGTATTGCCGAGCCGCCCAGCACATACTTGCGATAAGAGAGATGATTGTCAGCCATGGGAGCGCTTGTCTCGCAGGGCTTCGAACGCTAAACAGAAGAGGTAGGTCAGCAACCAGCTCGAAACAAAAGCGATGCAGAAGTCCTTCAGATGAAAGAAATTGAAGGAAAGAAGCAGAAAATATGTCAGCGTAAAAAGGAGTGTCGTCAGGGCGGCGTAGCGCACATAGGCGGCCATACCCAGGGAGTGGAAGCTCGCCTGCAGGTCTTCGGCCGAGTCTTTCGGGACAAACAGCCGCAGGAAGACGGGTTGAAGAAGGGCTGTCAGCGTCATGGCACCAGCGCCGATACCGGGTGTCAGGGAAACAATGTCACAAAGCAGTCCGCAGGAAAAGCCCCACAGCAGGACACCCCAGCGCGCACTGTTCATAGGGAAGAGCAGCAGAAGGTACACGTAGGGCAAAGGGGTGGCATAGCCAAAGAGATGGATGTGATTAAACAACACCATCTGAAGTGCCACAAGGGCCACCAGCCAGAGCAGACGTTGAAGGAATGTTATAACCACGATAGTCTTGTGTTCGTTAGCTTTGCGGAGTTAAGACGCTTTGCTCCAATTCTTGCAGCTCGTTGTGGAAACGTTGTTTCACGACGTACACGTCCTGCAGACGGGCGAAATCTGTGCCAAGGTGGACATGCAGTTTATAGCTCAGACCATCTTCGCTGTCATCAATAGCCTCCACCTTTCCGACAAAGATTCCTGGCGGGAAGATAGAGCTGAAACCGCTGGTCTCGACGATGTCGCCGACCTTGAGGCGTGCGTAGCGAGGCAGGTCGTCCAGAGTGGCATAAAGCGGATGGCGCCCGTCCCATTTGAGATAGCCGAAGAAGGTGGAACCGCGCAGGCGACAGCTGATATTCGAGCGGCTGTTGAGCAGAGGCAGAACGATGGAATAGTGGGTGGAGACTCGTAGAACGATGCCTACAATGCCCGTGCCGCAGACGACACCCATTTCAGGTTCTACGCCGTCGGCCTCGCCGGCACCGATGGTGATGAAGTTGTCGCGCAGGAGAACACTGTTGGTGACAATGCGCGCCGGAATCATTTCGAAGTCCTTGAAGCGTTCAGCCTGCAGGCGTTCTGTCTGCGTGGAGTCGTGAGTGAGAGACCGTAGTCGCCACTGGAGCTCTTCGATATTCTGCTCCAGGATCAGGTTGCGTCGCGACAGTTGTCGGTTGACTTCACCTAACGCAATATATCGCAAGGCACTCTGCTCCCATGCATCTATCTGTCCCACAACCGTGTTGGCAGTCGTCAGCCAGACACTGTTCTGATAACGATTGAACTGGAAGATTAGCACGAAGCTAACGACTTCCAGCACAACAAATAGGAGCCAGTAGTTATACTTGGCAAGGAACTCGAGCAGGCTGCGCACGGCTTACATCAAGAAGGAGAAGTTGTGAATGTTCTTCAGTGCGACGCCAGTTCCCTTAGCGACGCTGTGCAGCGGGTCTTCTGCGATGTGGAAAGGGATGTTGATTTTGTCGGTCAGACGCTTGTCCAATCCGCGCAACAGCGCACCGCCACCTGTCAGATAGATGCCATTGTGCACGATATCTGCATACAGTTCAGGCGGAGTGTCTTCCAAAGCACTGAGCACAGCGGCTTCAATCTTGGCAATCGTCTTTTCCAAGCAGTGAGCGATTTCCTGATAGCAGACAGGCACCTCCATGGGCAATGCTGTGATGCGGTTAGGGCCATGAACGATATAGTCCTCGGGAGCCTGGTCGCCAAGGTCTGTGAGTGCGGCGCCGACGTTAATCTTAATACGCTCGGCCATGCGTTCGCTGACCTTCACATTGTGCTGACGGCTCATGTAATCCTGAATGTCGGCCGTAAGGTCATCACCGGCTGTGCGCAGACTACGGTCTGCCACGATGCCTCCGAGTGAGATGACTGCAATCTCAGTGGAACCGCCGCCGATGTCAACTATCATGTTGCCCTGAGGAGCCACGACATCCAGACCGATGCCGATGGCTGCTGCCATCGGCTCGTAGATGAGGTAGACCTCGCTGCCGCCGGCATGCTCAGCAGAGTCGCGCACAGCACGCAGTTCCACTTCGGTGGAGCCGGAGGGTACACCGATGACCATGCGCAGGGAAGGAGTGAAGAAACGGTTGCCGGTGTGAACCATCTTGATGAGGCCTCGCATCATCTGCTCGCAGGCGTTGAAGTCTGCAATCACGCCATCGCGAAGCGGACGGATTGTACGGATATCGGCATGTGTCTTCTCGTACATGAGTTTAGCTTTCTCGCCCACGGCGATCATCTTGTCGTTGTGCCGTTCCAGGGCGACCACGGAAGGCTCATCGACCACAATCTTGCCGTCGGCAATGATGATGGTGTTGGCTGTGCCTAAATCCATGGCTATTTCTTTGGTGAAATTAAAGAGTCCCATTAAAAGAATGAAATGAAAGAATGAAGAATCATAAAATGAACCTATCCCCCTACCGCGCCTGCGACGTGGAAGGAGGTGGAACCGTTATTCGTTTACAAACCATTGGTGGATGGCCGTATCGTAATGGCTGCTGACGCCAAAGGCCTCAGCGGCAAACGAGCGACGCTGCTCCAGCGTAGTGCAGGCCCCCTGAGCGTTCAGCAGATCTAACAGAGGCTTGTACTGTTCTTTGGAAGGTATGATAACCACATCCTTGAAGTTCTTAGCCCCGGCACGAATCAGAGAGATGCCGCCGATATCAATCTTCTCGATGATATCTTCCTCGGCAGCTCCACTTGCCACCGTCTGCTCAAAGGGATAGAGGTCTACGATGACAAGGTCGATGGCAGGAATCTCATACTGTGCCATTTGCTGCTGGTCGGCTTCGAGCTCGCGGCGCCCCAGGATACCTCCGAAGATCTTGGGATGCAACGTCTTGACGCGGCCACCGAGAATGCTGGGGTAAGAAGTCACTTCCTCCACTTTCTGGCAAGGATAGCCCAGACTCTCGATGAAAGCCTGCGTGCCGCCGGTGGAGAGAAACTTCACGCCTTCGGCGTTTAATTTCTTGAGCAATTCATCCAGACCGTCCTTATGGAAGACGGAGATGAGGGCTGTTTGGATGCGTTTCTGGTTCATTGTCTTATTTGAGTTTCGCTAATGTTTCTTTAATGCGGCGCATGGCCTCGATGATATTCTCGTCGCTGGTGGCATAGCTCATACGGAAACACTCGGGAGCACCAAAGGCGTCGCCGCCGACAGTGGCCACGTGTCCCACTTCGAGCAGGTACATTGCTAAGTCGGTGCTGGTGTGGATGACTCGGTCGCCGTCGGCCTTACCAAAGTAGCTGCTGCATTTGGGGAAGAGATAGAACGCGCCTTTGGGGTCGTTCACTTCAAGACCGGGAATCTCTTTGGCCAGACGGACGATGAGGTTCTTGCGGCGCTCGAATGCCTGACGCATATCTTCCACACACTGTTGCGAGCCCGTGTAGGCCGCCTCTGCGGCTTTCTGACTGACGGAGCAGGGACCGCTGGTATACTGGCCTTGCAGCTTGTTACATCCCTTGACAATCCATTCGGGGGCTGCGATGAAACCAATGCGCCATCCTGTCATAGCGTAAGCCTTACTGACGCCGTTGACAATCACCACGCGGTCGCGGATCTGTTCGAACTGGGCGATGCTCTCGTGATGCCCAACATAGTTGATGTGCTCGTAAATCTCGTCGGCCAGCACGATGACGCGTTCGTGGCGTGCAAGGACGTCGGCCAGGGCACGAAGCTCGTCTTTGGAATAAACAGAGCCTGTCGGATTGGAGGGTGAACAGAGAATCAATAAGCGGGTGCGCGAGGTGATGGCGGCTTCCAACTGTTCGGGTGTAATCTTGAAGTCCTGTTCAATGGGAGCGCTCACGTAAACGGGAGTACCCTCAGCCAAAAGTACCATCTGAGGATAGCTGACCCAGTAGGGAGCAGGAATGATGACCTCATCGCCTGCATTGACCAATGCCATCACGGCGTTGCAGACACTTTGCTTGGCACCATTGGAACACAAAATCTGAGAGGGTGCATAGTCTAATCCGTTCTCACGCTTGAGCTTGTCGGCAATCGCTTGTTTCAATGAAGGATAGCCAGGCACGGGCGAATAGCGGGAGTAATTCTCTTCCACAGCGCGGATGGCAGCCGCCTTGATGTGGTCGGGCGTATTGAAGTCGGGCTCGCCGACACTCATGTTGATGACATCGACCCCTTGGGCTTTGAGTTCGCTGCTGCGCTGACTCATGGCCAGCGTGGCAGAGGGGGCGAGACGGTTCAGTCGGTCAGACAATGCGTTCATATTTGTGGGTCGTTGATGATTTTGTGCGCAAAGTTAATACAAAATCTTGAAACGCGCGTAAGGAAAAACGCACGGATTGCGTTGCGCAGGGTTGTTTCTTGATTTATTTGTTGAAATGAAGGGTATGTCCCATACGTTCCTGCTTCGTCTTGAGGTAACGCTCGTTGTAACGGTTGGGGGTCACTTCGATAGGAACGTTCTCCACGATTTCCAACCCATAGGCTTCGAGGCCGACGCGTTTGACAGGGTTGTTTGTGAGCAGGCGTATCTTGCTGACGCCCAACTGGCGCAGGATCTGTGCGCCTACGCCATATTCGCGCTCGTCGGGACGGAAACCAAGGTGGATGTTGGCGTCGACTGTATCTTCGCCTTGCTCCTGAAGTTTATAGGCTTTCATCTTGTTGAAAAGACCTATGCCGCGGCCTTCTTGGTTCATATAAAGAAGTACGCCTTTGCCTTCGCGCTCAATCATTTGCATGGCGCGATGCAGCTGCTCGCCGCAATCACAACGCTGGCTGCCAAAGATGTCGCCTGTGGCACACGAGCTATGAACGCGGACCAGGATGGGTTCGTCCTTCTCCCAGTGCCCTTTGATGAGTGCCACATGCTCCAAGCCGTTACTGAGCTGGCGGAAGGTGATGTCGCGGAAGTGTCCGTAGGCTGTGGGCAGATCCACTTCGGGTGCAGCTTCTACCATTTTCTCGCGTTCGAGGCGGTAAGCAATGAGGTCGCGGATAGTGATAATACGAATACCATGACGCTCAGCGACATCCAACAACTGTGGCATTCGGGCCATTGTGCCGTCGGGGTTGAGAATCTCAATGAGGGCGGCCGCTGGTTGTAACCCTGCGAGGCGTGCCAGGTCGACAGCTGCCTCGGTGTGTCCGGCGCGCCGTAGCACGCCGCGGTCTTGAGCATACAGCGGATTGATGTGCCCCGGTCGCCCGAAGTCTGAAGCCTTTGCTTTGGGGTTGGCCAGATGGCGGATAGTGGCGGCACGGTCGGCGGCGCTGACGCCTGTGGTGCAGCCCTCTAATTTGTCCACCGTGATGGTGAAGGGCGTTCCCAGAACAGACGTGTTGTCTTGCACTTGATGGGGCAACTCGAGTTCCTCGGCACGACTGATGGTTACCGGAGCACAAAGCACGCCACGGCCTTCGCGAAGCATGAAGTTCACTTTCTCGGGAGTAATCTTTTCGGCGGCGATGATGAAATCACCTTCGTTCTCGCGGTCTTCATCGTCGACCACGATGAGGAAGCGGCCTTCGCGGAAGTCCCGAAGAGCGTCTTCTATGGATGAGAGTTGAGTCATAGTCCTAATTTCTTGGATAAGCGTTTGAAGAATTGTTGATAGGCTTCGAGGTTGAACATCACGGAATCCTGGTTGGCTTTCCATGTGAGCCATCCTCCGATGGGCGTAAGCACCATGGTGCTGAGCCACAGGCCAAAGGCCACGTCCCATTCGCCGCTCTTGGCCAGCTTCTCCCCCGTGACGTTCACCATATAATAGAAGATGAATATCAACACCGAGACGACAACGGGCACGCCCAGTCCTCCCTTTCGGATGATAGCCCCGAGTGGTGCACCGATGAAGAAAAAAATAAGGCAAGCCAGCGAAAGTGTGAATTTCTTGTGGCGCTCTAATTTATGAATACGCAGAGAGCGGTTGACATCATAGCTGTATTCGGCCATGGACAGGGTCTGCATCTCGCCGCTGCGGGCATGGTCAAGGGCGTTGCGGGCAGCCTGCGCACGGTCGTTGTCGCCCAGACGGGCAAAGACGCTGTCGAAGTCCAGCGGCTGCTCTTGCACGTGTTCGGCCAGCGAGGCTGAATCCGGTCGCCCTTCGAGGCGGACCTGTTTCAGGAAGCTATATCCGTACTGGCGGAACTGGTCATGCCCTGTGGAGTCCAGATAGTGGGCGATACTGTCGATGCCACGGTTCAGCATCGTCAGATTCTTGGTCTGCGCATTCTGGTTGAAGAGCGCGGCGTCCATCACGCTGAAGTTGTTGTCGAAGGGGATGAGGTCCACTTCAGTCTTGAATGTCTCGCGCATGTAGGGCACGGTGGCCTTGTCGAGGGCCGAGCCCGTGTTCTGCATGTTGCGGAAGCGCTCGCCGTCATAGAGGGTGAGCTGCAGGTGCATCTGGTCGGCGGTGGTCTGGATACGCCCCGAGTCGGCGAGGACAATCTGCGTGTCGTCGAAGTTCGAGCCCTGTGTGTAGATCATGATTCCGTAGAGCATACCGGTCTCCACGTCCTTGTGCTCCACGAAAAGGTTGTAGCCGGGAATCTCGTTGTAGAACTGTCCCTCGGGAATCTCCATTTCGGGAGATTTCTGCTTCATGGAATAGAGTAGGGCGGCCAGCTGTTTGGTGCTCTCCGGACCTATGACGTTCTGGAAATAGAACGAAGCAGCCGCCACGACCACTGACAGCAATGCTACAGGCCGCAGGATGCGCAGCAGGGGGATGCCGGCCGCCTTCATGGCCAGCAGCTCCAGTCGCTCGCCCATGTTGCCGAAGCTGATAAGCGACGCCAGCAGCAGTGCCAGCGGCATAGAGATAGGCACCAGCGTCATCGAGGCATAGAAAAAGAACTTCGCCAGGACTTCGATGGAGAGCCCCTTGCCGATAAGGTCATCGACATAGCGCCAGAGGAACTGCATCAAGAAGATGAAGAGGCAAATGAAGAACGTGCCCGCCAGCAGCAGGCAAAATTGCTTCAGAATGAAGATATCGAGACGCTTGATGATTCGCATAATGCACTAAAGCGGCGCAAAGATAGTGAGTTTTTTGCAAACTGAACGCGCTATTTCCAAAAAACTCACTATCTTTGCCCGCAAATAAGGCTCTAACGAATAAAAAACAATAGATAATGAGACGTACTTTTACCCTCTTGGCCTGTATGACCCTCTTTCTGGTGTCGGTCTGGGCCGAACGCTCCGAGCGTCTGCTTCGGCGCGATTGGCGCTTCCATCTCGGCGATGTGGCCGAAGCTGCGCAACCTTCTTTTGACGACTCCCGGTGGCAGACGGTCACCGTGCCGCACGACTGGGCCATCACGGGGCCTTTCTCGCGTGAATGTGACCTGCAGAAAGTGGCCGTCACACAGAACGGAGAAAAGGTGGCCACCTGGAAGACCGCACGCACAGGTGGACTGCCCTACGTCGGCGTAGGGTGGTACCGTACGACGTTCACCCTCGCGCCGTCTGGAATGACGAATTACGAATTACGAATGACGAATAATGGTAACCTTTCCGGCTCTTCGGATAGTAAATCTAATTCGTCATTAGACATTCGTCATTCGTCATTAAAGAATTCTTCCGTCACCCTTATCTTCGACGGAGCCATGAGTGAAGCCCGCGTCTACGTCAACGGACAGGAAGCCATCTTCTGGCCCTATGGATACAACTCGTTCTATGTCGACGTCACCGACCTCGTCCATGCCGACGGCACACCCAACACTCTGGCCGTGCGTCTCGAGAACCGTGACCAGAGCAGTCGATGGTATTGCGGCGCAGGTCTCTACCGCAACGTTCATCTCGTTGAGACCGAGAAGATTCACGTTGCCGTCTGGGGTACGCAGGTCACCACACAGCTGTTCGGAGACGTTGGAATGTCGAATGACGACTCAGAAATGACGAATGACGAATTACGAATGACGAATAAAAGTCACCTTTCTGGCTCCACGGATAGTAAATCTAATTCGTCATCTGTCATTCGTCATTCGTCATTCGACAAGGGTGATTCGTCATTCGTCATTCGTCATTCGTCATTCCCGTTTGCCTCTGTCACCTTGAAGACCACTCTCGAGAATGCCGAGGGCAAGACGTTCCGACTGCATACGGTTATCCAAGGTCCCGATGGCCGGCCCGTGGCCGAGAAGGAGAACACCCAGACCATCGCACATGGGCACCCCTTCACGCAGAACTTCATCGTCGAGCAGCCTCTTCTCTGGTCGCCCGAGACGCCTCATCTGTACAAGGCTGTCACCCGCGTGTTCGATGCAGACCGCCTCGTCGACACCTACCAGACGGTCTTCGGCATACGCACCATCGACATCGTGCCCGACCGCGGATTCTTCCTCAATGGTCAGCGACGTAAGTTCCAGGGCGTCTGCAATCACCACGATCTCGGCCCTCTCGGTGCAGCCATTAACCGCGCTGCCCTGCGCCGACAGCTCACGCTGCTCAAGGACATGGGCTGCGATGCCATCCGCACCAGCCATAACATGCCGGCGCCCGAACTTGTAGAGCTCTGCGACAGCATGGGCTTCATGATGATGCTCGAGCCCTTCGACGAGTGGGACATCGCCAAGTGCCGCAACGGCTACCACCGTTTTTTCAAGGAGTGGGCCGAACGAGACATGGTGAACATGCTCCGCCACTACCGCAACCACCCGGCCGTTGTTCTCTGGAGCGTCGGCAATGAGGTGCCCACTCAGTGTTCGCCCGAAGGTTACCGCGTGGCCAGTTTCCTGCAGGACATCTGTCATCGCGAGGACCCCACACGCCCCGTCACCTGCGGCATGGACCAGGTCTCCTGTGTGCTCGGCAACGGCTTTGCCGCCATGCTCGACATCCCTGGCTTCAACTATCGCGCCCACCGCTACGAGGAGGCTTACGCCAAGCTGCCGCAGAGCATCGTGCTCGGCTCCGAGACCAGCAGCACCGTCAGCAGCCGCGGCGTCTATAAGTTGCCCGCCACCTTCAAGGCCGGAGCCACCTATCCTGACCATCAGTCCAGCGGCTACGACGTCGAATACTGCAGCTGGAGCAACGTGCCCGATGTGGACTTCGCCAATGCCGACGACCACGAATGGGAAATCGGACAGTTCGTATGGACGGGCTTCGACTACCTGGGCGAACCCTCGCCCTACGACACCGACGCCTGGCCCTCGCACAGCAGTCTCTTCGGCATCATCGACCTGGCCTCCATACCCAAGGACCGCTACTACCTCTATCGCAGCCTGTGGAACCGGCGCGAACACACGCTCCATATTCTGCCGCACTGGACATGGCCGGGACGTGAGGGACAGGTCGTCCCCGTCTTCGTCTACACCGATGCGCCCGCAGCCGAACTCTTCGTCAACGGCAAGAGCCAGGGCGTGCAGCGCAAATACACCAAGGCCCAAAGCGACAGCGCCAAGGCCGCCGGCGATCCCTACTGGTTGCTGCGTCGCTACCGCCTCATCTGGGACAGCGTCGTCTATGAGCCGGGCGAGCTGAAAGCCGTGGCACAGGGTGGAATGACGAATGACGAATTACGAATGACGAATAAAAGTAACCTTTCCGGCGCCTCGGATAGTAAATCTCATTCGTCATTCGACATTCGTCATTCGTCATTCCCCACCGCCTCCGTCCGCACCGCAGGCAAGGCCCACCACCTCGAACTCGTCCCCGACCGCACGCGTCTGCAGGCCGACGGCGACGACCTCTGCTATGTCACTGTGCGCGTGGTGGATAAAGACGGCAACCTCGTCCCCGATGCCGCCCACCTCGTCAACTTCAGTGTAAAAGGTGCCGGACGCTTCCGCGCCGCCGCTAACGGCGATGCCGCCAACCTCGACCTCTTCCATCTGCCTCGCCACCACGCCTTCGCGGGACAGCTTACAGCCATCCTGCAAGCGGCAGACACTGAAGGCACTATCACCCTTGAAGCCTCGGCCAAGGGGCTGAAGAAAGCCACGCTGACGGTGCAAGTCAAATAAGCTATCAAGAACCACCAACACAAACATAATAGAACATGAAAACAGGCCTTATTTCACTCATGCTCAGCCTGCTGTCCGTCGGCCTGCAGGCAGCGGGCGAGAACGCAGTGCGGCCCGGACAGCTGTGGCCCGACACTGACGGTCATCACATCAACGCCCATGGCGGCGGCGTCCTGTTGCACGAGGGTACCTTCTACTGGTTTGGCGAGCATAAGAGCGATCGTACCAGTGCGGCGCTTGTGGGCATCACATGCTACAGCTCCACCGACCTTCTGCACTGGCAGAACCGTGGCGTCGCTCTCAGCGTGAGCCAGGAGAAGGGTGCCGACCTCGAGAGGGGGTGCATCATGGAACGCCCGAAAGTCATCTACAACGCCAAGACCAAGACGTTCGTCATGTGGTTCCACTTGGAACTGCGCCACCGCGGTTACGATGCGGCACGCTTTGCCGTTGCCGTGAGCGACAAGCCCGAAGGACCCTACACCTTCCTCTACAGCAGCCGTGCCAATGCCGGCCAGTGGCCCATGGAGTTCACTGAACAGGACATACAGCGTGCCCGGCAGCTACACATGCGCGATTATAAAGAATGGTGGACTCCGGAGTGGTACAAGGCCGTGGGCGAAGGGCTCTTCGTGAACCACGACTTCGAGGGAGGGCAGATGTCGCGCGACATGACGCTCTATGTCGATTCCGACAGCACGGCCTATCATATCTTCGCATCAGAAGACAACCTGACCCTCCATATCGCTGAACTTACACCCGACTATCTCCACCACACGGGCCGTTACACTCGCGTAGCCCCTGCCGGACACAACGAGGCGCCGACCCTCTTTCGCCACAGAGGCACCTATTGGATGATCACCTCCGGATGCACCGGTTGGGACCCCAACGAGGCCCGTATGTTCTCGGCGCCCAGCATCTGGGGACCGTGGACACAGCATCCCAACCCCTGCGTGGGCCCCATGGCCGAGAAGACCTTCGGCGCACAGGGCACCTTTGTCTTGTCGCTGCCCAACGGACAGTATATCTTCATGGCCGATATCTGGCGTCCGCGCCATCCGAGCGACGCCCGCTACGTGTGGCTGCCCATCACGTTCGAGGAAGGGCTGCCCGTCGTCCGCTGGCAAGACGCATGGACGCCTGCTCCTGTCTTCTCCCACAGCCGCATACGGAAAGACGTGCCCCTCGACGACATCCGCCTCAGCGACCCTGCTATCCTTGCCGACCAGAAGACACACATGTACTACATGACCGGCACGGGCGGCATGATGTGGCGCAGCCCCGACCTGAAACGTTGGGAGGGGCCGTTCCGGGTGACGGAGTTCGACAAAGACTCGTGGATGGGACCTCGCCCGATGATTTGGGCTGCCGAGCTGCACCAGACAGGCGACGGCCGGTATTACTATTTCGCCACCTTCACCAATCAAGCCGTGAAGATCGACACCGTGCGCGGCAACGTCATTGAGAGGCGCGCCTCGCAGGTGCTGCGGGCCGACGACCCCATGGGACCTTACCGCGCCTTTGGCGATGCCACCTATCTGCCGGCCGACCGTCCCACGCTCGACGGTACGTTCTGGCGAGACCTCGACGGCAAGCCCTACATGGTCTTCTGCGGAGAATGGTTGCAAAACTGGAACGGCACCATCGAGAAGATCGAACTGAAGCCTGACCTCAGCGGCACCATCGGCCAGCCAAAGGTGCTCTTCCGGGCCAGCGACTCGCCCTGGAGCCGAGAAGTCACCCCGCAGGGCGACACCACCTGGAACAAGGTGACCGACGGCCCCTGGCTCTTCCGCACGGCAACGGGACGCCTCGGTATGCTCTGGACCTCGTGGGTCGAGGACGTCTATACGCAGGGCGTAGCCTACTCTGCCAGCGGCACCCTGAACGGACCATGGATCCACGAGCCCGAACCCATCACGCCGCCGGGCTATGGCCATTCCATGCTCTTCCAGACCTTCGAGGGGCAATGGATGATGTCGGTACACCTGCACCAGAAGGATGCGCGGGGACGCACGGTGCGCACACCCCACCTCTTCCCCATTGACCTGAGCGGCGACAAGCTGCGAGTACTGCCTTAGCGACCTTCTCGCAAACCCTACGCGGCCTGCGTATCTGGTGGGTCGTGGACGGACGAGGGGAAAAGGCAAAATGCCGGGGCATCACGGGGTGATGTCTCGGCGGATATTCTTTTTGGGGTGTGAGGTGTAGGTGATGGCCTATTGACTGCCTGTCATAATCTTTATCATCTCGGCAGGAGTCACGACGATAGGACTCTTTGGGAAGTGCTTCAGATTGCCCGTCACCATGTAGGCATCGTCCTTTCTCAGTGCCACCTCGTAGAACACGCGGTCGTCGGGGTCGGTAAAATCCTCGTTGCTCACTGTCGGGTCGAGCTGCATGCCTGTCTTCACCAGGTCGATGACGGCCTGTATGCGCTCGTTGCTGAAGCCGAACTTTGTGCGGTGCAGCACTTCGTTATATTTGCTCAGGATTTCTTCGTTGAAAAGCAGCACGATACGACCGTCGAGCACATAGTCAAGCAGGACAACTGTCGGCGAATCTGCCCGTCGTGACATCAGGGCCGACACAAGGACGTTGGTGTCGAACACGGCGTAGAATGTCTTCGTCATACCGTTGCTTTGCGTGTTGCCCTTGCCTGAAAGATTTCCTCGTTAATGTCGTCGAGCGTCATGGCGTCGTTACCGTTCTCTTCACTCTGCCTGCGCATGGCTTCTATTGCCTGACGGGCTTTCTGTCGTGCAGCTTGTTGGCGAGCATTGAAGTCGGTGAGCAAGGCTTCCAGCTGTTGCTGAATCCATGCGGTCATTTTCGCTTCGCTAGCGAACGACTGACGCGTCTGTCGTACCAGTTCATCATTCAAAGAAATGTTGTACATGCACATAATCCTAACGTTTCATCAGTCTTACGGTGCAAAGCTACAACTTTTTCGCGAGATTATCGCGATTTTGCCAGAAAAAGATGCACTTAAGCGAGAGCAGTGTGAGTTGCTCGCTGACTGCCGAGCGAGAGAATGCATCGAAAGACATTTCCCAAGTCTCCTCTCTCTCTGTATTTTCCCTGAAAAAATCGTCAAACCGTCACCGGCAAAGGTGACGGTTTGACTTACAGAATGTTGACATGTGACAGGTGAGGTGACAGATGGGGCGTTTTAACAGAATTTAGGTGCGAATTCTGTCCTGCACCCAATAGGCCTGTCCGTTTCTTGTGTGCTTTCGGGTCAGTCCCTCGCAGCCGTTGAGGTAGCGTCCGAAACTGTTGACGGCAGGCGGCTGAAAGGCCGAGCTCGCCCGCTTCTTCAGTTCCTCCATCAGCGCAGCTGCTGTCATCCACCGTCCGTGCTTCTCGGTGCCCGGCTCGAAATGTTCAAGGAAGAAGTGTAGGGCGCTGGGCATCTGCTGGAACTCGCGGTTGTGCTGCATGATGCGTGCCGTCTCGTCGTCGTCAAACCAGTATCGTGCACCGTCTTCCAACTCCTTCTGTGCCTGTGCGAAGAGCTGTTCGTGGTTGGGTGTCGCGGAGACGTCGATGCTTCCCGTGACGCGTACGCCGATGAAACGTCGCGAGCCAGAAGGGTCGGTGAGCACGTCGGGCATGTTGGTGGTGGCGATGAAGGATGCCAGTCGCGGTACCTCTTCTATGTGCTTGGCATATAGACGTTTCACCTTCACCGACGGCAACTGCAGGATGTTCTTCAGGAAGCCCTGCTGCTTCTGCGGCGAGATGCGGTTGAACTCGTCGAGGTTGATGAGTAGCATCTGCGACATGGCCAAATGTACGGGTCGTTCCTCGCCGAGCGAGAGGTTGTCGGTGTATCCCCAGGAGCGCAGTTCCTGGGGCAGCAGGTTTCGGCAGAAGGTGCTCTTGTGCATGCCCTGGTCGGAGACGAGGAGCGGCACGATGGCGTTGCCGTAGCGGCGGTCGCGTCCCTGCCATTGTGCCACCATCGCCAGGAACCACGTGTGGAACCACTCGGCCCACTGCTGCGGATGGGTCGTGGGTACGGTAGCAGCGAGGGCGCGGATGCGGTCCTTTCCGTCCCACTTGCCGTGGCATTGCCAGAGGTAGTCCTCGATAGGATCGTAGTCGCGCACACGGGTGGAGAAGACGAATCGCCGCACGTCGCGGTCCCACACCTGCAGTCCTGAGAGAAGCAGGTCGGTGGTGAACGTGTTGATGACCTCGTCGGTGATGGGTTGCCAGGGTGTGACCCAGGTGTGGTTGGGACGGTACTCGGGGTAGCCCATGACGGTGTTGTTGCGCAGGACGTAGCGAGTGGTGATGCGTCGGATGAGTTCGCGCATCATCTGGCTGCTGCCTTCGGCACGACGTTCCGCGGCGACCTTGGTGTCGGCAAACACCGCGCCGGCCGTGGAGCGCACGAAGTCTTCCGTCAGGCCAGGCACATCCTTGAACTTCAGGTGGTTCCAAACGACGCAGACGGCTTCTTCCTCACCCATGCCGCTGCGGCACAGGTCTGTGAGAACGTAGCTCACGAATCCCTGCCACCATGCCGCGCTATACTTCTTGATGCCTTCTAACGCATCCCACGCGTTGTGTGCTGCATCGGCATATCTCTGTGAATGAACCATATAGAGATCCATATCCTCCTCCAGATGATCGCGAGGCGGCATGGGCAGTGCCAGCAGATGCTGTTCGGCCTCGTCGGCAGGCAGGTTGATGGCTGTGTTGATGCGGAAGGGCACAGCCTCCCTGTTGACGAGGGGGTGGGCGTCGAGGGGCATCAGGAAGGCGTATCGCAGCCGCGGCTCGATGCGTATCACCTGGCATCCGAGCAGGCCGTCATAGACCGGCAGCAGCTGTCGGTAGGCTTGGATGTAGAACTCTTCGGCCTCCATCTCACTTCGCGGCAGCTGTCCGTTCTGCGGTTCTGCGCGTACCAATATCTTCACCGTGTGCCCGCTGGCACCGATAAAGGCCGCCCATGTCGAGGGCGAGAGCATGGCGCGCCGTTTCATCGCCTCGCATTCCTCGTGCCCCTTCAGCTCGCGTACTTCCAAGACAATCAGTCCGTTGAAATGTTTCAGCACGAGGTCGTTCAGTTTGTTGCGGCGGAATTCGCCTGCTATGCACAGGCGGGGTATCACGTCGATGTGTGCCTGAAGGGCCAGTGAGCTTCCCCGCTCCAGGGTGCGGCGGAAAGCCGTGATGAGTCCTTCGTTGGTCTCGTGGGTGATGCGCTGCATGAACCAGTCGGCATCGTGTACGCCCAGATGAATCTTCTTTTGGTTTCTTGTAATGCTTGTAAACTTCATGGCTTTTTGATTTAAACTGTTAAGAAAGAGGTGTCGTATCATTGGTGAAACAGATTCGTATCACTGGTGAAACAGATTCGTATCACTGGTGATACGCCTTCATTTGCTTAGGGAAGTAGTAGCGTTCTTCCATGTGATCGTACTGAGGTTCCTTGGCGATGCCGAACTTTCTGAAGAGCGCAGCCACGCGTTTCTGCTGTGCAGGGGTGATGAGGAATCGCCCGGCGCGATAGCGATAGTACTGGGCATGGCATCCGAAGATGACTTCGAGATGCTGTCGCAAGGCGGTGTCTTTCCAAGGTTCGTCCGTGGGCAGCATCTTTGTCATGCCCCGTGCCATGCGTATAGGCTTGTCCTCGACGAAGCAGGGGCGTGTGTCGTCGGCATAGGCACCGGGCAGCACACATTCGTGGTGCTTCAGGTCGGCAGGTGCTTCCATGGCGGCATGGTGGCGCAGGCATGTGTTGGCCAAAGGGCAGTCGTGCTGGTAGCAGATGGGCCAGTGGTGGGGAACATCGGTAAAAACTAACAATCTGTCCATGATAATTAGTATTTAAAAGGTTAATAATTAAAAGGTTAATAATACGGTTTTCAAAACTCGGTGCAAATATACGACAAAAAATCCGAAAAAACAAATCTCCTGGTAAAACCACACCTTATTCATGCTGTAGCTGTCACCTCTCACCCCATCTGTCACCCCATCCGTCACAGCTTATTCGATTCATTATGAAATAACTATCTCAAATAGGTGACGGTTTGACAGTTGTTTTAGACAAAAGATATAGAGGTACCAAATTTTGAGGACTTTCCTCCAAATGGACGAAGCCCCCATTCTTGCAAAATGTGTGTGAGCGAGAGATGCGGATAAGGAAAATTGAAGGGACTACATAGTTGCCTTTTTCCTTTCTTTGGATATTTAAGACTATAGATGCAAAAAAAAGAGAGAGAAAAACGTTGTACTTTAGAAAAAAGTTGTACCTTTGCGGTGTCCTAACCATGAAGCTGATGCCGGAATACGGTGCAGAGGCACCAGAAGTCATGCAGAAGCGGAGGGGTGGGATGCATATATGACGAAAGCGTTTATCTGACGCTTTGTTCTTTGGCGGTTTCGAAGTCTCGCAAACTCTTACCTTGCCATAAAGCAAAGCAACAGTAGACGTTCACAGGGTATGCTATATACATCCTTTTACACCTTATTTATATAATAAGGAGGTGGAAGGTGATGATATACATATTCAGCGTGGGCTTCTGCATTGTTGCTTGTCTTTGGCAAGTGAGGCAATGCGAGACGCCGGAAACCGCGGGACAAGTAACAGAGACTAGACTCCCGCGCTTTTTGTTTGTGTATGTCTCTAAAATTAAATATTTAGATCTGCTTGAGAGGGAGCGCGGGCAATAGGATATAAAACAGGGGATGAAGAAAACTTTCGTTTGGATAGCCCTTTTTGTCATTCCTTTGTGGCTCACTGCGCAAGTTAGTCACATAGAAGTGGGAAAAGTTCTCAACTATAAGCAGCCAGTTGCTCCTCAGGGAACGGATAACTTCCTTTTTTCTACATTCTTCTTCAGTGGGAAGAGTGCATATAATATGAAAGGATTTGAAATTGGCCATATGTCTTTCCCTATAAAAAGCATGAAATATAATCCTGCAGGTTCTGCTTATGCCCTTTTAGGCCAAAATAAGCAGAAAGGAAGAGTCGTGGTTTATGATGCTTGGACAGTTGGGAAAGTTATTCATGAATTTGAGGAAATAACGAATCCTACAGCGATAGCTTATTCTACGGATAGCAGGCTGTTTTTCATAGCAACATCAAATCGGGAGTTGCGTGTGTATGATGGAAAACAATACAATCTTTTACACGCAGAGGATATTCCCTTGACAGCAACTAATATACTTCCAAGTCCCAACGGCTACCATTTGGCTGTTACGGATGGACAAAAAGTGGTTGTGGTGAATCAGGAAACGGCAGAGGTTCGGGCTACATTGAATTCTGCAGAAGTTACTGATATGGCTTTCTCCGCTGATGGGTCCATGTTTGGCATCTTGTCTGGCAGTGGGCATTGCACTATTTATGACGCACATACTTTCAGTCCTATCCATCAGTATACCAATTTAGGCGAAGGGCGTTCGCTGGCTTTTCATCCAGAAGGGAAGTACATTACTGTTTTGACGAATGAAAACACCATATTGTTTCAAAACTTGGTGGATGAAGTTGACTCTCCGTCTATGACAGATGAGGATGGAGGGCTTGAATATGTACGCTATCTGCGTGACGGGAAACGTCAGACATATCTTACTTATAATACTGGTAAATCTATCAAATATAAGCTGCTAAGAGGTTTCTCTCCTAACTATATCCGGATGCTGGCAGATGAACTAAATGCTCGCATGAACGAGTGGGCAAAGAAGAAAGATGGAGAAACGGAAATGGCCTATAAAGCGCGTGTCAACGAGGAAACAAGAAAGCAGCAAGCACTGCTCTTTGAACAGGAGATAGCAACACGTATGGCGATGGATGTCATAGACCTTTCGACTGCTACGTTGGGAAGCTATAACAAAGAGGCAGGCCTCCTCACCATGAAGTTTGATAAGCTGCCTCCGGTATATCTGAACGTGCCAGAGAATGAAATAGGATATTTCACGAATGTGGAAGATCTGGAATTCCGTGATGTGATGTATGGACTGACACGCGATGACAAGTTTGAAATGACGTATGCACAAGTATATAACAGAAAGACAGGGAAAACGTATGAGTTCAATAATATTGAACGCCATTCATTGGACTATCTCTTCACAGATGATAAGTTCGTGCCCATAGAACTGGTACAACTCTCCGGGTTGGAGGAAGTGAAGCTTGAAGCCATTATGGATGATGTGGTAGCTAAGGCTAAGAAAGACCGTTTAATCTCTGACCATACAAAGATCAAGGTTAATACCGATGTGTTCAGGGATTTTGATGCCAACGGAAAGAAAATTACGAATTGCAAGATCAGTTTTGCTTATACGGTGGAAGGTCGTTTCTCGGCACAAGAGGATTTTCCTGCAGGGAAATATAAGATAGAACACTCGCATGCAGCCGCTTCTATGTTGAAGATAGTTACCAAGGCTTTTGAAAAAGACTTCGCAGGTTATATAAAGCCAGGAAAGAAAGTGAAAGTGCGAGTAACAGGTTCGGCAGATGCCCTGAAAATCACAGGACGTATCCCGTATGATGGGAGCTTCGGAGAATTTGAGAATGAACCATATTACCTTAATGATGACATGGGGGCAATCACGGTAACCCAGACTTCGGGTATCAAGAATAATGAGCAGCTGGCCTTCATGCGAGCCGCTGCTGTAAGCCATTACATCCAGAATAATATTCCTGCTTTTCAAGTGATGTCAACGAGTTTCGAGCATCATATCGAAGTAGCGGATAAGGCTGGCGGAGAGTACCGCCGCATTAACTTGGAATTCATCTTTATTGACGCTTTTGACCATGAATAAGGAAATAAGAAAAATGAAGTCTTCACTTGGTGTGGCATTCCTCGCCCTGTTTCTATTTGTTCTTCCGTTGTCAGCTCAGACCGTTGATGATGCGGCGGCGCATTTCAATAAATACATCCGCTTTGTCAATAATGGGGTAGAATCAACGGCATACAGCGAACTCTATGAGAGTTTTCAGGCTTATGTACATGTCTTGGCGAATAGTCCGTCAGGTTCTGCTGCATGTGCCGAATCAAAAAAGGCATTGGCTGAAATTTTCCCTTTGTTGCAGAATGCAGCTTATTATTACACTCGCCAGAACAATGAGCAAAAGACATTTCAGTTTGCACAGGCTCATGTGGGATTAGCTATGCTGCCTGCTATGCAGGATATGAACCTACAGCGTAATAGCAACTTCGCTATTCTTGCGAAACTGGTGGCTATCCGTACATGGAACCAGAACGAACACGCACAGTCCATTCCATATTGGCAGGCATATATTAGCACAGGCGACGAGGACCGAAGAGAACAAGCATACGCTTGTGTAGGGCAAGCATATTATGAGGCAAAAGACTACGCTCAGGCAAAGACATATCTGAGGGCGGGACTACGGATGTACCCTTCGAGCCTGCCTATGCTTTCCATGATGATTAACTCGTGCATTGATAGCGAGGATACCGGAGACCTCCAACCTTACCTTACAAAGGCTCTGTCTTTGCGGCCCAACGATGAGGGACTGCTCAATACACAAGGCCTGTTGTTCGAAACCAATCATCAGTTTGAAGAAGCCGTCGGAATCTATAGCCGTCTGCGTCAACGGAAACCACAAAGCCTTGACGTGGCGCGGCACTTGGCATTGAATAATTATAACGCTGGCGTCCAGTACTTGATTGAGGCACAAGATGGAAATTCCAATTCTTCCAAGGCTCCCGATAAAAAACGCTTTAAGGTCCGTTTAATAGGCACTGCTTTTCAAGGCTCAAAGAGTAAGTCGCAGAAGAATAAAGCAATGGAGTATTTCCGTGCCGCAGCACCTATCTTGGACCAAATTGTTGTATCTGACCCCTCTCGTGCTTCCGTTAAATATGCTGTTGCCTTGGCAAACGTGTATAGCTTCTTGAATGAAGCGGAGAAGTTGAGTACGATGAATAGGCAATTGGCAAGTTGGGGTTATGCGACTGTGTCCGATCCTGAGTTAGCGCTGATAGGAGTCAATGATCCTAATCCTCAGTATGCTAAATCTACGTCGTCTGATGTCGCCTCTTTGCCAACGCTAACTCCTGTTACGTCGGCTCCTGTTACGCCAGCTTCTGGCAGGACTTCTGTTGCATCAACTCCCGTTGCGAAATCAGCTACGAAAGCATCATCTCTGTCAGATGTGGATATTGACATACCTGTTAATCCCACGAAAAACGACAAGACTTATGCCGTCATCATCGCAAATGAGAAATATACGAAAGTGCCTGAAGTTGCCATGGCTCGCCATGATGGTGAAGTCTTCGCAAAGTATTGTAATAAGACTTTGGGTATCCCTAATGAGAATATTTCCTCCTGGTACGACTGCACTTGGGGCGATATAGATGAAGCCTTGGAAAACATCAAGGCTATTGCACGTGCATGTAAAGGGGATCTCAATGTACTCTTCTATTATTCAGGACATGGAATGCCAGACGAAAGTACTAAGGATGCTTTTCTGCTTCCTGTAGATGCTAACGGACACCGTACGCGTGGCTGTCTTTCATTGAAGGAACTCTACAATCATTTGGCTTCGCTCAATGCCAACAATGTATGTGTGTTTATGGATGCCTGTTTCAGTGGCGCTACACGCGATGGAAACGTACTCAACCCGGATGCGCGTGGAACGGTGATAGAACCCGCTCCAGTCGAGGCTAAAGGTAATCTTATTGTCTTTAGTGCTGCTACAGGAAAGCAAACAGCGATGCCTTACAAGGAAAAACAACATGGACTATTCACTTATTACCTTCTGAAGAAGCTCCAAATGAGTAAGGGATCTGTTACGTTGAACGAACTGAAGCAATATCTTGATGAGAACGTCCCGCTGCGTTCGCTCAAGATTAATAGGAAAGAACAAACTCCCACCGTTACTATTGCTCCCGAGCTTGAAGCACGGTGGAAAAACATAAGACTTAACAGGTAGTTATACCATACAAACTTAAATAAATCAAATCACAATGAAAAAAATCTTTTTTGCCCTGCTTTTCGCAGGAGCCTTGTTAAACGTAAATGCTCAGAACACGCGTCAAATCAGTGGCGCTGTAGTAGACAAGAACGGTAATCCCCTGCCAGGTGCCAAAGTGGAGGCAACAGGTGGAGCTGAGAGCACCATCACGGATGCCGATGGAAGTTTCACGATAGAAGTTTCCAGATGGCTGAAAAGTCTTACTGCTACATATAGTGGCATGAAAAAGAATAAGATGCCTATCAGAGGAGATCAGGATATCCTTTTTGAGATGTCAAACATCGGAGGAAATGGATGGTTTGTTAATGCTGTTGGTGGATATAGTTTTGCAAATGCCTTTTCCGTAGAACTTATGTTCGGCC
>CAMVFC010000031.1 GCA_947166655.1 uncultured Prevotellaceae bacterium | reverse complement strand
AGGACGTGCCGAGCAACGAGGTGTCGATGAACATCAAACTGTCGAACAAGGCGAAATTCAAGCCGTTCGGGCAGGAGGAGGCGGGAGCGGGAGCCTCACCCCCAACCCCTCTCCAAAGGGAGAGGGGAGTGATTACACCCGACGTGGAATCTCAGCAGCAAGACTATCTACGCCCCTCGCCTGTCGGAGAGGGGTCGGGGGTGAGGCTTCTTCTCGGTCTGACGGGCATGATGTTCACGAACAAGTTCCAGACCATCTGTTCGGTGAAGGGCGGCAACTACAAGGGCTTTGCACGGGCCGACATGTACGACCACTTCGGCGGCTCGGACGTGAGCACCCGCGCCACGAGCCTCTTTGGCGGCTTCGACGGCGGTGCGCCTCCGCAGGGCGAATACCTCTACCAGCGCAACGGCATGGCGACGCTGAACGGCATCCTGCGCACGGACTCCTTTACTACTATGAAGGTGAATGCCGACTACAGTTACCACCGCGCCACACATGACATCAGCCAGAGCACGACGTACCTTGCCGAGGGTGGAAACTATGTGACCGTGAGCGAACAGACATCGCCAATAACAAAAATTCACCTGCCGAAGCTGTCGGTGAACTACCTGAAGAACGCCGACCGCGTGTATCTCAGCGAGACGTTTGTGCTGAAAGGGAAGTTTGAGCAGAATGAGGGCGATGTGGCTTCTTCTGTTGCGATGGTAACGCAACAAACAGAGCAGCGTCGCCGGACATCTTCGTTTGAGGTGGGCAACGAACTTTTCTGGATGGGCAGGACGGAGAAGGGTGCCCGGCGACATGTTCATGCCAACGTGTCGTTCAAGCGGACACCGACGCTAAGGCTGTCGTTTGTGTCGGACGGCAATGGCTACGGGCAGACAGCGCAGTCCTCGACGCTCAGCATGAACGTCGGCTCGTCGTTCCAAATTCCCATCGGCAAGTCGTTCCGGCTGAACCTGCCCGTCAGCGTGTCCGCGATGTATGACGACTTGGAAACCTATCGCACGGCGACTGGCGAGATGAATGACATTCGCGGCTGGGCCTTCACGCCGACCCTCAACCCCGGCTTCGAGATTCATTCCAAGAACCGCCGCTTCTACCTGAGTGCAGGCATCGGGGCCGCACTGAAGGGGCTGTACTATAACCGACGGAACAGCGAGAGCTATCCAAGCTCGCTTGAAGATGGCCGAGTCGTGACGGAGGAAGGCAAAGCCAATAAACTGAACTACACCAAGCCCGTGCTCAATCCCTCGATGGGCATCAACTACACCTTCTCGGCCAACAGCAAACTGTCGTTCTCGACGGGCTACACGACTTCCATCGGCGACATGATGACGCTGCTGACGGAGCCGATGCAGGTGGACTACCGCTCGGTGCGCACCTCGTCGGGCATCATCGGCGAGTCGAACACGTGGCACACGTCGGGCGACTGGAAGTGGCAGCTGCCCATGCAGTACTTCACGCTGAGCCTCGCCGCCAGCCACAGCGAAGGCAAGCAGAACACGCTCACGTCGCAGTCGGTCAGCGGCATCGACGTGAGCAGCACGGCCCTGCTCCGCGACTCCCGCAGCCGCTCCACCAGTTTCTCCGCTTCCGTCACGAAGAACATCCCCACGCTCTTTGCCAAGCTCGGTGCCGACGGCAGCTACAGCTTCGGCAGCGGCGAACAGGCAATTTCCTCCTCTATGGGGGGAGGTCAGGAGGAGGCCACCGTCATCGACACCCGCACGAACAGCTACGCCCTACATGGCAACGCCACCATCACCCCCGTCCCCTGGCTCGAACTGCGGTACGACATCAATTACGGGTGGTCGCGCTCGCGCTATTCCGAAGAGAGCAACACTACGACCTCCCTCACCCACAGCGGTGCCGTCCACATCTTCCCCATCGCCACCCTCGACCTCTCACTGGATTACGACCACGTGCGCCGTCAGCTCACCGCCGACCAATACAAGCGCATGTCCCTCTTCAACGCCTCCGCCCAGTACAAATTCAAGCGCCTCGTCCTCCGCCTCGAACTCGACAACCTCCTGAACCAGCGCCACTACGCCTACACCCTCTTCAACGGCATCAACACCTACACCTACGACTACGCCCTCTGCGGTCGCACCGCCCTGCTCCGCGCCACGTTTAAGTTATAAGATAGTTAAAACAGTTAGTAAATAAAAGAAGATCAGTTAAACAAACAAAGTAATTTTTGTTCAAAAGTCCTATAGGCACCTAAGCCCCGCCGCGTCGTGATGACGTGACGGGGCTGTCAAGATTTATTGAATGGTTGCTGCGCAATAATGCGAACTCCATTTATGTTTGAACATATTCAATTCTGAAATGTATGGTTTTATGACTACGTGTAAGATAGTTTCTTAATGACCGATTGGGGGGTAAGTTTATCGAGTAAAATAGGGCCAAGCTGAAGCATGTAATGTGCAATTCTACCACTTCAGAAAGAATAAGTCTTTCAAAATTCACAAAAACAGTCTCAAAATTTACAATTTCTTTTGAAAATTTACAAAATCTGTTACAAACCACATTTTCAGATAGAATTATTTGCAAAAATTTGTATAACTTTGCAATAATTAACTAACCATAGGACAATGTATAGAAGTTGAACTGATTTAGACTATATCAATAAATTCACATAAAAATTAGGATAAATGAAAAAGAAAAATGCTTTGAATTTGGTTATAGCCATAGCTACGACAACCTTGGGGCTCTCCTCATGCTCTGTAGATATGCCCACGCCAACAGACTCATCGTACGAGACGATGAAAGTAAAAAAGACGGACATTGAGATTCCTTACAAGTTCAGTGCCAGAATGAAAGGGCAGAACGATGTGACGATAACGCCACAAGTCAGTGGACAGCTGATGCAAATCTGCGTATCGGAGGGTCAGTTGGTAACGAAGGGACAGACACTCTTCATCATCGACTCCCGCAGTGCCCAGTTGGAATTGGAGGCTGCGCAGGCCAACCTGCAAGCAGCCCTGGCACAGGAAAATTCCGCAAAACTGGAATATGAGTCCAACAAAAACCTGTTTGACAAAAAAATCGTGAGCAGCTACATGCTCAATAACTCAGAAAACCTTTACAAGCAAGCCCAAGCTGCGGTGGCACAGGCTCAGGCGGCAGTGAACCATGCAAAGGTGAACCTCGGTTTCTGCACCATCAAAGCATCGGTATCGGGCGTCATTGGCAACATTTCCCCCAACGTGGGCGACCAGGTGTCCCCCATGACACCGCTTACCATTCTGAGCGGCAACAGCACGATGTGGGCAGAGTTCTCCGTTACGGAATCCATTATCGAGTCGATGGTGAAAGAGGGCATGAAAGCCAACGAGGTGGATCAATACATTGCCAACCTGCCTCCCGCCACTTTTGTGATGAAAAACGGTACGGAATATCCCCACAAGGGCCGCGTTGTCAGCATGACGGGTGTAGTGAACGCCTCCACCGGTTCGTTGTCCAGCAGAGTGTCGTTCCCCAATCCTGACGGCCACCTATATTCTGGCATCCAGGGCACCATCGTCATGAATTTTGAAGAGAAGGACAAGATTGTCATTCCACAATATGCCGTGGTACGTTTGCAAGACAAGTCGCTGGTCTATAAGGTACAGGCTGACAGTACAGCCACGGCAGTCGATGTAACCATCGAAGATACAGGAAACGGCAAGGACTTCATCGTGACGAGCGGACTGAACGAGGGTGACCAAATAGTGACTGTCGGTGCCAATAACGTAACCGAAGGACAGAGAGTGCTGTTCCCTCAGGGGGGAGTGAAAAGTAAAAAATGAACCATTAGCTCGACGTGGTCAAAAATGAAAAATCTAACAAATTTACTCCCGCATAATGAAGAACAATATATTTATTAACAAATATGTGATGGCATGCGCCATCTCGATTGTGATTGCACTGGTGGGTTACATTTCCATTGGTACGCTGCCAGTGGAACAATATCCCGACATTGCGCCGCCTACAGTGATGGTCACTACCAGCTACAGCGGTGCAGACGAGAACACGGTGATGAAGTCGGTTATACAGCCTCTGGAGGAGGCCATCAATGGTGTACCCGACATGACCTACATCACCTCAAAGGCATCCTCAAACGGTGATGCAGAGATTACCGTCTATTTCAAGCAGGGCACCGACCCCGACATGGCGACGGTGAACGTACAGAACCGTGTCACCCGCACCCAAGCCTTGTTGCCAGCCGACGTGACCAAGATTGGTGTGACGGTAGAGAAACGGCAAAACAACATCCTGCAAATCTTCGCCGTGAAGAGTGCCGACGGCAAGTATGACGAGGATTTCGTATCGAACTATGTCGATATCAACGTCAAGCCGCGCCTAATGCGCATCACCGGTGTGGGTAACGTACAGAGCCTTGGCAACACCTACGCCCTGCGCATTTGGCTCAAGCCCGATGTCATGGCCCAGTACGGCCTTACTCCCAACGACATCTTCGCTGCCATTGGAGGACAGAGCTTCGTGTCGGCCGTGGGTTCCTTGGGCGAGCAGTCGGAAAACTCCTATCAGTACTCCATGCAGTACAAAGGCACGCTGAAGACGATTGAAGAGTTCAACGAAATCGTGCTCCGCACCAATGATGGCGGCATGCTTCAACTCAGCGACGTGGCCGAGGTGAAGATTGGTGCCATGAGCTACAATTTCTCCTCCAACATTCAGGACAGCCCAGGTGCCATCTTCTTGGTATATGCCGCACCAGGTGCCAATGCTACGGAGGTGAATTCCCGCATCAGCTCAACATTTGAAGAGTTGAAGAAGACCATGCCTGCTGGCTTGGAATTTGTCACCATGCAAACCAGCGACGACTTCCTGTTTGCAGCCTTCCACAATGTGGTGGAGACACTCATCATCGCCATCATCCTCGTGGTGCTCGTGGTGTTCATCTTCCTTCAGAACATCAAAGCCACCATCATACCCTCCATCTCTATCATTGTATCGCTGTTAGGCACCTTTGCCATCGTTTCTTTGGCTGGCTTCTCACTCAACATCCTCACCCTCTTCGCACTGGTGCTGGCCATCGGTACGGTGGTGGACGATGCCATTGTGGTGGTGGAAGCAGTCATGGCCAAGATGGAAGGCGGCATCAGCGACGCCCGCGAAGCCACGCGCCAAGCCATGAGCGAAGTGTCGGTAGCAGTGGTTTCATGCACTTTAGTGTTCATGGCCGTGTTCGTTCCCGTCATGTTCATGCCAGGCACTTCGGGCACCTTCTTCACGCAATTTGGTGTCACGATAGCTTCATCCGTAGGTCTCTCGTGTATCTCAGCCCTCACGCTCTGCCCTGCCCTCTGCGCCATCATGATGCGCATGACAGAAGGGAAGAAAGCCGGCAAAGGCCTGACCTACTACACCAAGAAGGCCTACGATGTCAGCTACAATGCCTTATTAAAAAAATATAGCAACGCCGTTCAGAAATTCATCAAGCGCCCCGTATGGGCATGGATGCTGCTGGTAGTTGCCGCCGTGCTGTTGGTGTTCTTCATGAAGAGTCTGCCTTCAGGCCTCGTTCCTCAGGAAGACCAAGGTGTGTTCCTGGTTGAAATCGCTGCCCCCGAAGGCACCACGTTGAAGCAAACCCGCGAAATGGTGAAGCAAGTGGAGGAAAAGGTGAAGAAGATTCCCGAACTGGAAAGCTTCTCCACGTCCTGTGGCTACGGTATGTTGTCGGGGGCAGGTTCCAACTACGCCACAATGGTGGTACGTCTGAAGAACTGGGACGAGCGTCCGGGCATGGACCATCTGCTCGCTCTCGTGGCGGGACGCTTCTACTACGACTGTCTCGACATCAAGAATTTGCAGGTCATCCCCTTCGAATTTCCACAGATTCCTGGTTACGGTACCAGCAACGACATCACCTTAGTGGTTGAAGACCCCACCGACGGCAACTTGTCGGAATTTGCCCAGCATACAGAGCGCTTCTTAGCTAAACTGTCTGAGCGTCCCGAAATTGCCTCTGCCATGTCCACCTACTCAGAGCGATTCCCCAAATACAAGGTAGATGTCGATGCCGTCCAGTGCGACCGCGCCGGTGTGTCGCCCGCTGAGGTTCTCAACACATTGGGCATCTTCTGCGGCGGTGCATATATCGGCAATTTCAACCAGTTTGGTAAGGTCTATCGCATCATGTCGGCAGCATCGCCCGAGTACCGCCTCGACCCCCAGTCGCTGCAAAACATCTTCATGCAGGTGAAGAATGGCGAAATGACCCCCATCTCCGAGTTCGTCACGCTGAAGCAGATTGTCGGCCCCGCTAACATCGAGCACTTCAACCTGTTCCAGAGCATCAGCTGTTACGTGAAACCCGGCAGCGGATACACCGAAGGCGACGTTCACCAAGTCATTGCCGAGGTATTTAAGGAAGAGATGCCAAGCACTGCCACCTACGAGTATAGCGGAATGTCGCGCGAGTTGGAAGAGGCTTCCAACTCCAATGCCACCGCCCTCATCTACGTCATCTGCGCCGTGCTGATTTACCTCATCTTGGCTTCGCTCTACAACTCATGGTTCACACCGTTTGCCGTGCTGTTCAGTGTACCTTTCGGACTGATGGGTGCCTTTGTGTTTGCTTACTTTGGCTACAAACAGGAAATTCCTGGCATGGACAACAACATCTACTTACAGACGGGTGTCATCATGCTGATAGGTCTGTTGGCCAAGACAGCCATTCTGATTACCGAGTTCGCCTCTGAGCGACGCGCACAGGGTTTAAGCATCACCGAAGCCGCCTTTGAAGCATGCAAGGAGCGTCTGCGTCCCATCTTGATGACGGTGGCCACCATGATTATTGGTATGATACCCCTGGTGATAGAGGGTGGAGCCGGAGCCAACGGCAACCGTGCCCTCGCCTTAGGTGTCATCGGTGGTATGACCATCGGCACCATCGCCCTGCTCTTCGTCGTTCCTGCCTTCTTCATTGTGTTCCAGAAGTTGCACGAACGGTTCCAGGGAAACGTCAAAAGTGAAAAGTAAACAATGACCCTTTAGCTCGACGTAGTCAAAAGTGAAAAATATGAAAAGATTAAGCAACATCTTCACCGCTACAGCCGTGAGCCTTCTGCTCACGGGCTGCGGCATATATAATAAATACGAACAGAAAGTAGAAGTTCCCACCGATGTCTTTGGCACTCAGATTGAGGGCAATGGCAACAACTCCTCCCTCTCACAGGGAGGGACTGGCGGGGAGGTCCTGTCTCAGATGTCGTGGCGCGAATTCTTTACCGACCCGCAGCTTCAGCAGCTCATTGAGCAAGCACTGGCAAACAACACCGACCTGAACTCGGCACGCATCGCCGTAGAAAAAAGCGAAGCCTCATTGAAGGCTGCCAAACTGGCTTACCTGCCCTCGCTCTTCTTCTCGCCACAAGGCACCCTCTCCAGTTTCGATGGCAGCAAGGTCTCCAAGTCCTACGAACTGCCGCTACAGTTGTCGATGGACATCGACGTGTTTGGCTCCATCACCAACAAGAAGCGAGCTGCCAAGGCCGTGCTCTTGCAAGCACAAATGCAGCAAGAAGCCGTGCAATCAAACCTCATCGCCATCACTGCCCAGCAGTACTACCTCTTGCAGGTGCTCGACCGCCAGTTGGAGATTCTTGAACTTACCGACATCCTCTGGAACGCATCGCTCGACACGGAAAAAGCACTTTGGGAGAACGGAAAGACTTATAGCACTGCCGTCAACCAAATGGAGGCATCCTATTTGAAAGTGAAAACACAAATTGTCGATACCCGCCGCAACATCCGCTCCGTCGAAAATGCTATCTGCCAGCTTTTAGCCATCACGCCCCAGCACATCAACCGCTCCAAATGGGGCGATGCCGGAGCACAAGTGTTCGGCAACACACATCAGCGCGTTGGCGTGCCAGCCACCATGCTGGAGCACCGTCCCGACATCCGCATGGCCACCCATGCCATGGAGGAGGCTTTTTACAACACACAGGCAGCCCGTGCCGCTTTCTTCCCCAGCCTCACGCTCAGCGGCACGGCTGGATGGACAAATACAGGCAGCGGACTCATTGTCGATCCCGGCAACCTGCTCCTCACAGCCATCGGTTCGCTCACGCAGCCCATCTTTGCCCGTGGTCGTCTGATTGCTAACAAGAAGATTGCCCAACTCACTGAGGAAGATCTGAAGAAGAAGTACGTGCAGACCGTTCTCAATGCCGGAGGCCAGGTGAACGAGGCCATGGCCGACTGCATGGCAACCCGCGAAAAGCATGATTTCCTCCGTCGGCAAGTGGAAGTGCTGAACCAGGCCTACAAGGGCACGCATGAGTTGATGGACAATGGCAAGGCCAGCTACATAGAAGTGCTCACGGCCCAGGAGTCGCTGCTTGATGCACAACTCGCCGAAGCCATGAACCTATACGATGCCACCCAAGCCATCACCCGCCTTTACATCGCCCTTGGCGGTGGAACGAAGTAGATAATAATCTCAGATTCAGGATTTATTAGAACAGAGCTAAACATATTAACTTTTTATTTTATATCATGAAACAAAACTCAAATATTCTGCGAGGGCAGCAGTGGCTCATCCTGCTGGCGCTCTTTGCTTGGCTGCTGCCACAGAGGGCTGCGGCTGAGGAATATGTACACGACCCCGATCACTATTCGGTGTCGCTGGGTGGTACGAACATCGTGTACTTCTCGGCTCCGGTCTATGACCAGAAGAACGTGGACCAGTGGATTAACGAGGGCAGACTGTATTGTCAGCCCGAGGGCGAGTCGAAGTTCGAGGTCATCTACTGGCAGTCGTCGAAGAACATCGACAGCGACGCCACGGAGGTGAACACCAAGTTCAGTACGACTGCCGACGGCTTCTTCGACATCACGAAGGGCAACACGCGAGACACCTACCGGCTGACGAAGGACAAAGCCAGTTGGATTTACATCAAGCGCAACAGCGACGGCTACTCCTTCACCTATGACGCGGAGTGGGTGGTGCCCTACAACCTGCTGGGCAAGAAACTGACCTTCACCTGGGAGGTGGAACGCTGGGGCAACGGGTCCTGGACGAAGACGAAGGTGACGGGTCTGAAGACGGTGACCATCAACATGCCGGCGGCCAGTGCCAAACTGACACCATTCGTGTCGAGCCCGATGATGAACCCCCAAAACCCAGGCAAACTGGAGTTGCCTTGGTTTATGGCTTCCGACAGCATCGTCAGTGCCCGCTACGAGTACACCGATGCCAATGGGGAGCGCAAGAAGGTGCCTATCAACAACATGTCCAGAGGCATCATCGAACTTGATGCAAACGTGCCTCACCGCAACTTCCGTGTGGTCTGCAGTTACAAGCAGCAAGGGGACAAGGGGAGTTACCTCATTGAGGACCAAGGCTCATCGACGCAGAACATTGCCATGATCCATGCGCCCATCGGACTGACGGCCCGTCCATTGGGCGGCCTAAAGGCGAAGGTGGAACTGTCATGGAACGTGCCTTATTTAGACGATGAGGACCTGGCTCCCACCGACTTCTTCGAGGTGCAGCGCTCACTCACCGGCAAGGAAGAGGACTTCGAGACCATCTATCAGGATTTCTACTCTTCTAAAGCAAAGAAGACTACTTACACCTTCATCGACAGCACCTTAGTGGAGTCCATGCAGGCGGGCATCCTGGCGAACGGCGGCACGCTGAACAATCTGACTTACCGCGTACGCCGCGCCATCACCCAGGACTGGGGATGGGGTGCCACCAACAACTGTGCCGCCACCACCCGTTGCGTGGTGGACGACCTGCACCTGCTGCGTATTGCCAACTACACGGCCCAGTGGGAGGACGAGAAGGCATACACCGTGCGCGTGTCCTGGCTGTATGCCGACGAGAGGGGCGCCGTGTGGGACGACCGTGCCAAGATGGTGCTGCGCATCATCTCGAAGAACCGCGAGAGTGCCATCGTGGACAGCCTCGTCTATACCATCGACGACGAGACGGAGCGAGCACAACGCTACAAGGTGGTGAACCTCCCGCGCTCGTGCGTGTACTATGATATAGACATGTATGTGGAGCGCGGCACGTCACCCATCAACCAGTTGGAGGATGTGACGGAATACTTCTTCCCCATCCGCAACGCCAATGATTGGAACACTTTCCGTCAGAAGGTGACAGACGCCAAGGGGCAGCCTGTGAACGCCCGCCTCTATGCCGACATCAGCACCAGCAACAGTGCGGGCGATACTAACAGCCCGTTCTGCGGTGTGTTCGATGGTAACGGACACACGCTGACCGTCAGCATCGCGCACAATACCGAACAACAGGCACCTTTCCGCTATGTAGGCAATGCTACTATCAAGAACCTGCGCACGGCAGGAACCGTCAATACCAGCGCAAGATATGCAGCAGGTCTCATCGGTTGGACCATGGAAGGGGCCACAGTCAGCATTGAGAACTGCCGCTCGTCGGTCACGCTCAACAGTTCTGTTCATGGCGAGGGACTTCTCGCTGGCTTCATAGCATGCCAGAGCGGCTCCAATGTCGTCATCCGCAACTGTAAGTTCGACGGCAGTTTCGAAGGCAGCTATGCCACCCACAACCGTGGCTTTGTAGCATGGGTTGCCCGTGGCAGCAGTCTGACCATCGGCAACTGCGTTTTCGCCCCCGACCATATTACCACCCCCCTCGAAAACTGTCAGACGTGGGTTGGCTTGGACACTCAGGATGTCCAGTACTCGAACATCAACAGTTATGCCACCCGTGAGTATTCGTCATACATCGTTATCCGCAACGCTGCAGACTGGCATAAGTTCGCCGTCATGGTGAATGAAGCCACAAACCAGCACGGAGTGGATGCTGTCCTCGATGCTGACATCTCCATCAGCGAGCCCGTGGGTGTAACTGAAGGCACCAGATACCGTGGCACCTTCAACGGCAATGGCCATACCATAACCTTCAATAAGTCGGGGGTCACGGAGAAATACATGGCTCCCTTCCGTCACGTAGGCGCTGCTACTATCAAGAACCTGCACACGGTTGGAACCATCTCGAGCAACAGGGCGTATGCTACCGGTCTCGTGGCTCAAGTCGTTAATGGTGGCAATCTTACCATAGAGAACTGCCATTCGTCGATGACCATCAGCAACAGCGGAAGCGAAGATATGACCTGTGCCGGTTTCGTGGGACGCGTCAGTTCAAGTACCGTCACGATACGCAACAGTAAATTCGACGGCAGTTTCGAGGGTGCCAACAGTTATGGCCACGGCGGTTTCGTAAGCTGGGTGGATGAGAACAGCTCTGCCACTATCGAGAATTGTCTTTTCAATCCTGGCCACATCAGCACCAAGTATGACAGATGCGAAACCTGGGCCCGCAAGGATGCCAGCGGCTCTGTGACGGTGACCAACAGCCATGCAACCAGAGACTTTGGTACGGAGACTGCAATCATCGACGGCAAGACCTTCATGGTGCTGCGCAGCACTACGGACTGGATGAACTTCAAGGAGGCCTTGAAGACCAACGACTACACCAACGCCATCATGGCCGACGACTTTACGGTTACCGATTGTGTGGCCTGGAATGGCGAGGGTAACTTCAGCGGCATCTTCGACGGCAATGGCCATACGCTGAATATGAATATCAATGAGACAGGTGCCGATATTTCACCTTTTGGACTGTTCAAATATGCTCATGGCTGCACTATCAAGAACTTGCACGTCACCGGCAAGATCAAGGGCGGTGACCATGTGGCAGGTCTCGTTGGTGAAGCGGGTGAAGTGAACGGCAAGTGGACCGACATCTTCAACTGCCGTGTATCGGCCAGCATAGAGAGTTCCGGTTGGATGGCAGGCGGCTTCATCGGTCGCGGCACCAATGCAAACATTCAAAACAGCCTGTTCGACGGCTCCGTTTGGTGTCAAAGAGCACAGGTGGATAATAGTCAGAACTGGGCTGGTGCATTCCATGGTTTCAGGGATGGCGCAGAAGGAACCGTTTTCAATGCAATAGTGCAAAACTGTCTGGAGAAAGCTACTTGGCACAACATTCTTCGCCAACACCTGAACTCGAAGCCATGGACTTATTGGGGTAATGGCGAGAACGCTGATTCCAAAAACAACTGGAGCTATACTGGTGTAAGTGGAGCCTCCAAGGTTACCGGCGAGTCTGTAGAAACGATGGCAAACTATCTGGGCAACAGCAATTGGGAGGTGGTTGGCGGAAATGTCGTTCCGAAGATGTTTAAGACCACGATACCCACTAATCCTTGGTCAACCATGTCTGCAAGCGAGATGGTTACAGCCTTGGGCGACAACTGGTTGGTGGTTGACGGCAAGGCCATTCCCAAGATGATGACCACCACAATAGAAACCTCAGAAGAAAGTTTTGTTGACAAACTCGGCAACAACTGGACGAAGGAGAACGGAGTACCCGTTCCTTATACCAAGTCGATAGTTCTCACCTACACTACCATCAACGATCCGAACCTGAAAGGCCTGTTCTACCACAAGAACACGGGTAAGATAGAGCCTGAACTGCTGACGCAGACGCGCCAGAGCAGCGTGGTGCTGACGTGGACCACCGACGGCAACCCCATCGACTACTTCTGCGTGTTACGCCGCATGAAGGGGCATGGCGAAGACCAGTGGAAGGAAGTGGCTTGGGGTCTGACCGACCTGAGCTACGAGGACACGAGCGTGTCGCCTCTGGCTACATATGAATATAAGGTGCAGGCCGTGAACGACTGCGAAGGCCGCACCGAGACCGAGACCAATGTGGTCGTGGGCGAATGTAAGCACACCGGCCGCGTGGAGGGCTACGTGCGCTTCAACGACGGCACCGGTGCCCCTGGCATCTGGGTGGCTATCAACTATGATGGCAACGAGGTGACCCGCGTGAAGACCGACGAGAGCGGCTATTTCGAGCAAGACGAACTGTCGTACCAAGGCCAGACGGCGGCGCACTACTCTGTAGGCCCCGTGGCCGGGAGTGGCGTCAAGATCCCGCCCGTGCCGGTGACCTTCGATGCTACCAGCAACAACAAGACGCTGCGCGAGTTCACCATCGAGAACGGCCGCCGCTTCTCGGGCTATGTAATGTACGACGGTACAAGCATCCCCGTGAAAGGTGTCAACTTCCTGGTGGACGGCAATAAGATACACAACGCCAAGGGCGAATTCGTGGAGACCGACTACGACGGCTCGTTCTCGTTCCGCCTACTGGAGGGCGACCACACCATCCAGGCCGTGATGGACAAGCACGTCTTCACCAACGACGGCTGGTATAAGAACAGCGACAAGCAGAACATCGCTGCCGACGTGGCAGGCATCTACTTCTACGATGCCACGAAGGTAACGCTGACGGGCCGCGTGGTCGGCGGTGACGACCAGGGCCAGAAGCCCCTGATGAACAACCTGTCGAAGAACAACCTGGGCGACTCCATACAGATGGTGCTCACCCTGGAAGGCGACAACACGTCATGGCTCGTCTATGACAACCTGAACCCCAGCCGCACGCAGCGCGAGGAGGTGGTGCGCCATCCGCATAATGGAGACAAGCACTACACCTCGGTGCTGACTCAGCGCAAACGCATGGTGGTGACGCCCGACCTGACGACTGGCGAGTACACGCTGACGCTACCGCCAGTGCGCTGGAAGGTGCAGCAGGTATATTGTAAGGGTTACCCCACCCTGTTCCAGGAGGGACAGGTGAGCGAAGTCATCGACCTGACCAACGCACTGGACACGCTACACGTTACCTATGACGGGACGTATTACGATGCTGAAGAGAACTGCTTGGAGAACCCCACAGCCACGTATCAAGCCGTCTATAATCGCATCTACCACAGTCCCGTGGAGGTGACCTACCGGCAGTTAGGCTATGACACGTTCGACTACTTCGGCGACAAGAATTACATGGCCACCGAACTGACGGGCAAGACCACCGAGGTGCCACTGGTTTATGGTGTGAAGAAGCCCAACTGGCCTGCCACCCGCAGCGACTCCATACAGGCTATCTATACCTTCGGTCACCCTGTGTTCAGCGTGGAGCGTAAATACAACATCCTGCTGCAGGTTGCCGAGCGCTACCAATACAACAACGACCCAGCCAGCGGTGCGCCCGATCTGGTGCCCCTTGGAGGCGGCAAAGCCCGTATGCAGAACGGTATGAAGGCATTTGCAATAGAGTCGCTCACGGAGGAACCTGTCAAGATAGACAGTCTGGGCCGTGCCCTGTTCACCCTGAAGGCCGACCAGACTACCACGATGCTCACAGGCAAGAACGCGCTGAAGACGGTGACCTTCACCGTGGAGCGTGACGGCACCTTCATTGAGGCCGAGCCGCTGCAGGGCTACGTGCTCAATATGTACCCCATAGGATCGGCGAAGAGCATCCTGACGGAAGGACAGCCCCTGCTGTTCGACATCCTGCGCGACCCACCGGGTGCCTACAGTTCGAACACGCTGGCCAAGGGTGCCACGCTCAACAACACATACATGATGAACTTGACGCTAATGGCCGGTCTTAACATGACCTATAAGTCGGGTGAAGATCTGCAGATCCTGTCGGGCCAGATGATTGGCACGAATGCCGCTGGGGCTATTACGGGTACTGTCGTCGGCCCCCTCAGCACCGGAAAGTTTGAGGAAGGCACCGTGGACCAGTTGATGTACAACGCACAGGGAAGCAAAGCCTTCTCGCACACCATGGTCCTTGGTCACAACGTCAGCACCAGCGGCGACCCGTCGATGGTGGGTGCCGATGCCGATGTCTATATCGGCACGGTGCAGAACGTGGTGGTGACACCCATGTCCACCATCCGCGCCGTGACCAACGATATGCTTCAGGAGATGATTGCCCGTATAGGCAAGGACAACATCGTCGCGCTGACCCAAGAGAAAATGGAGTCGGACATCAGCAAGCGCATCAACTATGGCACGGTGGTGGTGATAGCCTCTGGCCTGAACGCCGATGGCGACACCATCCACCTCATCCGCGACGTGTCCTTAGGCTACGGCCCAGAGGTGCAATCGCAGTTCTTCTACTCGCAGAAGCAGATCCTCACGCAGATCATCCCCGACAAGGCGAAGGAGATAGCCGACATGATGTACTTTGGCACCAAGGCCAAGGCCCAGGAGATAGCTGACAACACCGGCCGGCCTGTTTACCTGTCGCTGCGCCAGCCCACCGACTCGGCGTTCGCCGTGGTGAACAGACCGATAGACGGACATGCCTACAACACAGACATCGACACGCCCCAGAAGGGCATCAACTACCTCGTGGTGCTGCCAACGGGCAAGAAGGAGAGCGACTTCAGCGACGAGGTGACAGAGAAGTACCAGATTATCAAGGCCTGGCTGGAGATGATTGCCCAGAACGAGGGTGAGAAACTCACCGTCCGCGACCTGGTGGCCAACTACGACGTGGCTGGCACACAGGGCGTGAATTACAGCGAGACCTTCGACAACAACTACTCTACCACCTGGATGAACTACTTCCCCATCGCTACGGAGGTGGACTACTTCAACTCTGGCTCCAAGTCGTTGAACCAACTCACTTCGGGGATTACGCTGGGCGTTACGATTGCTTCCAGCATCGCTCTTTCCATGCAGGAGATGAAGACATGGACAGACCCGACGGTAGCCGTAACCCAAGAAAACGGGACGAACCAGAGTGTCTCTTTCTCTGGCCATCTACTTCAATGGAAAATCCTGCCTGTGATTGTATGTTCCACGGTGGGTTCCGATGCTGAAACGCGGGTATACAACCGCACGGAGAGTTTCACCATTGCCACCGACCCTGCAAGCCACCTGAACGTTGACGTCTATCGCGTGAATACGACGGTAAACGAGAAAGAGGAGTTCGTGAACGCCAAGGACATCTTCACAAACTACAACTTCAACTCCCTGAACGACAACATGGAGTACTACATGGGCAAGACGCTCAAAAAACAGGACATCATGAGACCGCGCAGTTTCGTGTTCCGCACCCGTGGCGGCTCCACCCAAAACCCGTGGGAGGACGAGCGCGTAACGAAGGTTTACGACCCAGGCAAGGTGCTCGACGCACGCACGCTGAAGATTGTCAACCCGAAGATTCGCCTCGACAAACAGAGCGTGAGCGGTGTATCTGTCGACGATGCAGCAAAGTTCACGGTGTTTGTTTCGAATGAGAGCGAAAAACCCGAGGCCACCGACGGATTGACCGCCCTGCAGGTGTTTGCCATAGACATGATGAACCCGCTGGGTGCCAAAATCAGCATCAACGGACAGCCGCTGACCACAGGCGGAATGACCGTGACATGCCTTCCCGGCAAAGAGACTGCTCTGCAGATGGAGGTGCGCGCCGGACAGGGCTTCGACTATGAGAAGTTGACCCTCGGTGTAATGTCGCCCACCGACGCTGCGAATGCCTACGCCCTGACGACGTTCGACGTCCACTTCCTGCACAAGGCAGGCGGTGTGAACATCACCGTGCCGGGCGACAAGTGGGTGCTGAACACCAACGCCCAGAAGGACTCGAAGCGCGGCTGGTACTTGCCGGTGACCATCGACGGCTTCGACCGCCATCAGCACAACTTCGACCACATCGAATTCCAGTACAAGGAGTCGCAGCGAGGCGACGACGCATGGACAAACCTCTGCTCGTTCTATGCAAAAGACTCACTCATGGCACAGGCCAACGGTGTGCGTGAGTTGATAAAGCCCAACGCCAACATCACTACTGAGTTCTACGGCGAAGGCTGGACCATGGAGCGTGCCTACGACCTGAGGGCCGTGCTCTTCTGCCGCAACGGCAATGACTTCCTGACCACCTCGTCGAAGGTCATCAGCGGCATCAAGGATACGCGTCGTCCGCAACTGTTCGGCACGCCCGAACCAAAGGGCGGTTTGCTCTACCTAAACGATGACATCGTGTTCAACTTCTCTGAAGACATTGAATATAACTATCTGAGCGCCATCACCAACTTCGAGGTGAAGGGCGAGACGAACAACGACAACGTGACGGAGACCGTCAGCGTGCAGTTCAACGGCACGACGGCCAGCGTGGAAAGCGAGGCCAAGCGCAACTTCAGCGGCAAGGATCTGACCATCGACTTGATGGTGAAACCCGCCGAGACTGGTCGCGACATGCCGCTCTTTTCGCACGGCTCGAACGGCCAGAAACTGCAACTGTGGCTGACCAAGGACTTCCGGCTGAAGGCCGTGGTGAACGACCAGACGCTGACGGCCAGCACGGAGATGCCAAAGAACATCTTCCAGCAAGTGGCTCTGGTGCTGAACCAGACGGACAGCCTGGTGACACTCTACCACGGCGGTCTGTCAGTGGGCAGCCTGAAACTCTCGTCGCTCTACACGGGCACAGGTGCGCTTATCTTCGGCCGCACCAACGAGCAGAACCGCACGGAGAGCACGTTCTATGAGGGCCGCATGATGGAGGCCCGCCTGTGGTACAACGCCATGGACGGCACACTCATCGGCTCGACCTACGGCGGACACCACCTGACGGGCTACGAGAAGGACCTTGTGGACTACTACCCGATGAACGAGGGTTCGGGCGACTATGTCATCGACTACACGCAGGGTGCCAACGCCAAGTTGATAAATGCCGCATGGGTCACCCCACAGGGCGTGTCGCTGCATGTGGAGAAGGCCGACAAGGGCGTGCTGCTCGACAAGAACGCCATGAACCGCACCAGCGAGCAGGACTACACACTGATGTTCTGGTTCCAGACCGACACCGAGGGACGCGGCACACTGCTCTCTAACGGCCGAGGCCTACGCGAAGACAACGGTGCCGTGAACCAGTTCCACATCGGATTCGAGGCTAACAAACTGGTGTACCGCTCGAACGGATTTGCCGCCGAGGTGCCGGGCAACTGGAGCGACGGCAAGTGGCACAACTACGCCATGACCGTGAACCGCGGACGCAACGTGGCCAACATCTACATCGACAAGGAACTCATCACGACCTTCGAGACCGACACGCTGGGCGGCATCAGCGGCGGTTATCCGCTCATCGGTGCCAGCCGCTACGACGTGGTAAACGAGAAGGACACCCTGCTCAGTCAGGACGGTCTGACACCGCTGAAAGGTAACGTGGACGAACTGATGTTCTTCGCTCAAGCACTGCCGCAGCAACTCATCAGCACCTACGCCACGAAGAGCCCCAACGGCGACGAGGCGGGACTGCTGACCTATCTGTCGTTCGACCGTCAGGAGCGCCAGAAGGACAACAGCATCGAACTGGTGCCCTACGTTTATAGCAAGAAACTCTATCTGGATGACCAGGGCAAGCCCCGTTACGAACTCAATCCGGAGACGAAACTGCCCACCGACACACTGGTGCGTGACTACCTGTTCGTGGATGACATAGATGTCGTCATGCAGCACTTGGACAAGAAGGAGTCAGCACCTGTGGTGCCCTACGAGGAGGTGAAGAACCTGAAGTTCAGCTTCATCGGCAGCGGTAACAAGGTGCTGGTGGAACTGGACGAACCTGCCGCCAAGATGAACCACCGCAACATCTACGTGACATTGCGCGACATCGAGGACATGAACGGCAACACGATGGCTTCGCCACAGACGGCTTGCTACTTTGTGACCAACAGCAGTTTGGAATGGTTGGTGAACAGACTGGATTACACCATCAAGTACGGTTCTAACGAGACATTTGACCTGCCGTTCTACAACAACAGTGCTGTCAGTCATACTTATAAGATTGAGAACTGCCCAAGCTGGCTGACGCTCGACAAATACACCGATGTGCTGGCACCTGTGCTTGTCGATGGCGTTACGGCTACTATCAGCAAAGACCTGAACATCGGTACGTATAACGAAATCATCTACCTCACCGACGAGGGAGGCATCACGGAACCGTTCTACCTGAACCTGACGGTGGAGGGTGAACAGCCTGAGTGGGCTACGAACGTGAGTGGTGAGCTGTTGGAAAACTCGATGAGCATCAGCGGACAGGTCTATCTGTACAATGAGCTCGACACTGATGCGCGTGACATTGTGGGTGTGTTCGACGACGAGAATGTATGTCACGGCTTTGCCAACATCAGCCACGATGTGCGCACAGGCGAAACGGGACTCTATCTGACGGTGTATGACAATCAAGTGAATGGGCGCAAGCTGAATTTCCGACTTTGGCAGTACAACACAGGCCGCGAATTGTTGCTGACGACGAACGACACCATTTGGTTTGAGAAGTCGGCTGTGCTTGGCACCGACACGCCGGTACGTTTCGATGGCAAAGACAGTTTCATGCAGTACTTCAACCTGAAGAAGGGCTGGAACTGGGTATCGTTCAACGTAAGCAGCAAGCAACTGGGCGATGTGAACACGTTGCTCAACGGCATGCCTTGGAACGAAGGCGACATTCTGACCGACCTGAACAGCGACACGACGCTTGTGTATAAGAACAAGCAATGGTTGGCTTCGGACAATCCATCAACCATGATTATCTCGCCAAAGAAGTCGTATGCCATCAAGGTGCAGGAGGATTGCAATTTCCCCATCGGCGGCTCTGTCATCAAGGAGATGGATGAACGCACCATCAGTTTGGAACCTGGCTGGAACGGCATTGGCTACACACCTATGGTGAACTTGTCTATAGAGACAGCTCTGAGTGACTACTATGACATGGCGGAACCAGGCGATGTGATCAAGAACCACACCGATTTTGCTTACTTCACCAAGGTGGGCAATGTCGGACGCTGGCGCGGCAGTTTGAAGTACATGAAGCCTGGCGAGGGTTATATGATGCTTCGCAAGGGAACAGACAGTGCTTCGTTCACTTATCCGTTCTTCGACTTGGGCAGCAACTACCGTGAGGACTGGACGGAAGCCACAAGCCGCAGGGTTCCGCAGATGCGCAGCACGATGACAGTCTCTGCCACCGTGGAAGGTTTCGAGCCTGAGGAGGGTGACCTCATCGTGGCATATGCCAATGGTGAGATTGTTGGCGAGAGCATACTCTCTGGCGACGCTGAACCTGCATACCTCAGCATCGCAGGCGACTCTCAGCAGCCCATCTGGTTTGCAATTGAGCGTGACGGCGAGATGGTGGCCTGCACTGGCGAGATAATGACCTTCAAGACGAACGCTGTGATTGGCAGTCCTGATGAGCCAACTGCCATCAACTTCCTGAACGCTACGGTGGAAGACGGCAAGTGGTACACCATCGGTGGCTTGCAACTGCAGCGGAAGCCTGTAAGCAAGGGTGTTTATATTTATAACGGTAAAAAAGTAATCATCAAGTGATATGAAGAAGTTGTATTTATCACTCGTCCTGCTGGCAAGCCTCTTTTTAGGGGCTTGCAGCAGCGACGATGACAGCAAGGATGCTGACTACACAGAAAGTACACAGACTGAGGCTCCTGCATGGGCTGTTGACTGGAGCAACAACCAGGAGCGTCCTGACTGGACTGAACCCAATGCGGCCATCTACGAGAACTGGACCATCATCATGGTGAAGATAGAGGATGAGCTGAAGCCCTACGTGTCGGAGGATGACAGGATGGCATTTTTCCTTAACGGTGAATTGCGCGGATTGGCTCAACCTGCCATCTCCTTGACTGGGGAAGAGGGGGGCGATGCCTACTTCTTAATGAAGGCATACGGCAACGAGACGGGTTCGGAAAAAGTGCATGCCACCCTGCAACTCTATTGCCACAAGTTGAAGCATATCTTCTCACTGTCGGAGGACATTGTTTTGAACTCAGACATAAGCACGGGCATTGACGAGGACTACATGCCCTTGTTCACCCTTGGTTCGGCCAAGTATCCTGTGGTGAAAATAGTGGGTGTGGAGAGCATTCTGGCAAAGGCTGGCATCACTCCTGCCACCAGCAACCTGGTGGGTGCTTTTGTGGGCGACGAGTGCCGTGGACAGGTAACGATTTCGGGGGCGACGGGCACGCAGTTGGTCATCTTCGGACGCACCAAGGGGGAATCTGTCACGCTGAAGTGTTATGATGCCGAAACAGGCCGTTTGTACACCATCCCCAATGCGGCGACATTGTAACTCAACGTTCGCATATACACATAATTAGTGAAGGGTGAACCTTATAAGGTTCACCCTTCACTTTAAAAAAACCGCTCGACGGAGTTAATTTTTTATGACCAATCCTCCATTCTTTGGAATGGTGATTGTGAACTGCTTCTTGGCTTTCTGAGTGCTGACACTGCCGTTGAGTTGGGCATCGTCGGCATACACTTGCAGTTCCGCACCCTTCTCGAACATGGGCAGCGTGAGGGTCTTCTTCAGCGGCTGGTCGTCTGCATTGATACCCACCACAAACCACTTAGTGCCTGTGCGACGGGCGATGATGGCATATTTGCCAGGATAGCCGTCGATGAATTTCACTTCGTCCCAAGTGGTGGGGACTGTCTTCATAAAGTCGATGGCCCATGCAGGAGCATCCGTCAGGTTGTTGGGCGCAAGAGCGAAGTGCTGCACCGGACTTTGGAAGAGAACCGCTGTGGCGAGTGCATAAACATCGGAAGTGACACGATGGGTGCCACGCTTGTTGTCGGCACTGTAGTATTTGTTGAGTGTGGAACCGCCAAAGTCCATCGAGCCGACTGTGTTGCGAATGAAGGCATGCAGTGCGGCATTGTGAGCCTCAGCATCGCACGAACCCTGCCCGAAGTGCAGGTTCTCCGAAGCCAACACCGCTTCGCTGGCTACATAGTTGGGGTACATGCGCTCCCAACCGCGTGGAAGGGTGCAGCCGTGGAAAATGACCATGATGCCGAAGTCGTTGGCATCGGAAAGGATATCTTCGTAAAGCTGCATCATGTTTTGCTTGTCGCCACCAAAGAAATCGACCTTGATGCCGCGGATGCCCACTTTCTTCATCCAAGCCATTTCGGCACGGCGTTCACGGCTCTTGTCCATCTTGCCGATAGGAGTCTGGGGCGCATCGTTCCAAGTGCCGTTGGAATTGTACCAGAGGAACAGTCCCACGCCTTTAGTTTTTCCGTATGCAGCTAATTCGGCAATCTTCTCATAGCCAATCTGCTTGTCCCAGAAGGCATCGATGAGCACACTCTGATAGCCCATAGCTGCGGAGAAGTCAATGTAACGTTTCTGCTCATCGTAGTTGCAGCTGGAGTCCATGCCGATGATCCAGCTCCAGGAACCTTTGCCATAGATATATTCCTGCGAAGCCTTGTACTTGGGTGCAACAAGATCAAAGGGAACTGTCGTTTCAACAATATTAGCCAGCGTCCTGCCGATGGTGATGGTGCGCCAAGGGGTGGCACAAGGCAGTGCCACAGAAGCAGAGGTGGCTCCCCATCCGTTGCACTCACCTGGCTGAGGGAAACCAATGCGGTAGAGGCTTCCGCCATCGTTCAGCAAACGGCTGGCCACATAACTGCCATCTACACCCGTTTCGCTGATGAGCACCCAACCTTCGCTGCCCACCCGGAAAAGGCAAGGGAAGGAGTAGCCTTCGCCCCATCCGTTTTTGCCCATCTTGTCATCGTCGGTGTAGGAGGTCTCATAGCTGGGCGACGTGCGTGCAAAACCACCCATCGGGCGCGATTGCGGACATAGGAAGGTGGTGGTGACATCGGGCAGTTGGAAACCACTGGCTTCGCTTTCCACCACTGCCACACGCGTGTCCCCCCTGGGATAGAGCTGGTAGCGGTAAGCCACATCGCGGTTGCTCACACGGAAAATGATGTCCATCACCTTCTTTCCTCCCTGTTCGAAGGAGCAAACGGCTTCAGTTGCTTCATAGTCAACATGACTCTGCTTGATGGTGCGCAGGTCGTAAGACTCCTTGACTGTCTTCACTTCACAGCCTGTCATGGTGAGCTGCTTTGTGTAGTCGCCCATGTTGGTTTTTATTCCCAATGGCGAACGGCACACCATTTCCGTCTCCTCCAGTTTCACCTGGTAGGAAGCGGCATTGCCTAAGTCATCTACAGTCACCGTCAGCTTTCCGTCAGGACTGCTGAACGTTTTTTCGGCCGCCCATACAGACGACCAAATGCTTGCTGCTGCAAGCATGGTTAGCATGATTTTCTTCATCTTTTTGGATTTAGTTTTTGATTAGATATGATGCCATTGTCCTTTTCATAACTCATCAGAAGTTTCCATGCCATCTCGTAGGTGAACTCGAAACGCTTGATTAGACTGTCGTTTTCATATTCATTCAGTGGACGTTGCCTACGCAGCGTTACGACAGCCGACAATCAATCAAGAACCTTCTCAAAGTCTTTCAATCTCTCCACCCAACGAGGAACGATTCCTTCCATAAGTTCTTCTTTTTTCTTAATATATGCAAAGTTACGTATTTTTTTATGAATAAGCGCACTTTTTCCCTGCTTTTTTCATTTTGATAAGTGCATCTTTCCCATGTTCATTTCACCTTTGTCTCCTTTTTCGGCCAATAATATATAAAGGGTGTAACCAAAATAGAGTATCTTTGCCGCCGGTGCCACCTATATTGTTTCAGACGATTCGCACTTCTATGTTCTTCGAGACATCACATTTCCCAAAATTCTTGTACTCAAACTAAAAAAGTTTTTGGAGACATTGCAAGTAGAGGATATATAAAGGTATTGGGCGAAATCCGAGACCTGTCTGATTGTCCATCGAAGCATCATCAAAATAGAATTGCTTCACTTGGGCAATCTCAAAGTTGTTGCTACTGCAAAGGGAATAACACGAATCTCACGCAAATGCACTCCTTCCGTCACAGCTTTGAAAATGAGCGTGTGTGTCTTGTCCGATTTCTGAAGGGGCGGAACTGGCAATGTCACCGTGCGCCGCGCATAGTTGCGAAGCACATTCTGTTTCCACTCCTCACTGCGGTCGTAAGTCTCATAGTGAATCACGATGGGTGTACCGCCATCGACTGAGAGAGAGAATGAGAGCCGATTGCCATTGACAGGATGATTAGGCAGAAGACGCACCTCAAACGTCACGCTGTCTTTCTCTGTATCGAACGGGAAGGTGAGCAATTCACCCTTCGGAACATGCTGCCAAGTATCGGTAGAAAACAGTACTGTTTGAGGCTGTGCTTCAGGATAGACAAGCGGCTCTGTCACTTTGCCAAAAACAGCCAGTTTGCGAGGAGCCATATCCATGATTCCCTTTCCATCGAAACTTTGCCATTTGAGATAAGACCTCCATTCCGATCCACTATTATTATATAAATGTGTTAGCGCAACAATACTGTCGTAGGCTTGTTCACTCCGCTCTGGAGAAAGAAACTTGAAGTTCATCTGCGCTGCGGCTTGGACGGGATATTTCACCAGCTGGAAGTAAGCACCTTTCTGACGCGAAGAGACCTGAGCCTCCAAAGCTTCAACAGCATCAGACAGACGCAGATAGTCAGCCACACGCTTGCGTACGTCCGCTTTCGTCCACCCATCAATAGGACGGAACGTATTCCAGTACTGCTTGTCCGCCTCCTCCACCCGGGTGCCGCCCATGTGCTCAGGCTTGCGGTCAAAAGCCAGGCGATAGTGTTCTATCATGAGCGAGGTGAGGGTGTCGGCCAAAACCTTGCCAAATTCCCGTTCATAGAAATCAGACATAGCTTTTCGCTCCCCAAGCTCATCCTCACCATCCAGAGGGCTGTCCCCCACCCCCTTCCAAGCCAAGTTGAGAAAATCCTCCATCTGATACTCCGAAGGCTTGATGTCGCCCACGTTCAAAATCCACATCTGCCGAATGCCACGTCGGTAGGCCTCTGTGAGCTGCTGCCGCATAAGCAGGGGCGAGAAAGTGCCCAACCAGAGGTAATCGTGAGGGCGTCCCCAATAGGACACATGATAATACAGTCCATTACCACCCTTTCGCAAACGCTCCTGTTCGTCGGGGAAATGACGAATGTAGCCATAATTATCGTCTGTCCACATCAGGGTGACATCGTCAGGCACCTTCAGCCCTGCGTGATAAATGTCGAGCACTTCCTTGTAGGGAACAAAGACCTGTGGAATCTGGCTGACATCAGGATTCACGTAAGTGGCCAGCAACTGCCGCTGGTCATCAATCACCTGCTGTAGATAGAAGAGTTTCTCCTCAGCGGTCTTCACACCCTGCATGGAACCATCGTGCACCCCACGCATACCTATTGTATAGACCATATCTTGCCCCTTCACCTCCTTCAGCCGCTCTGTCCAAAACTGCTGCACTTGCGCGCGGTTGGTCACATAGTTGTACTCCCCCACTCCTCTCATCTTCCACTCCGTAGCTGGCGATGTGCCCATCGGCTCGCAATGGGAACCTCCCACATAGACACCATACTTGTGCGCCATTTCGCGATTGCCTGCTATGGTGAAAAAAGGTTTGCTCACCTCGTGCATGGAAGGCCAGTAGTAGTTGGCTCGCAGCCTCAGCATCAGTTGGAAAATCCGCTCGTTGGTTTCCGGACCTATCACCCCTCCGCTCCAAGGCAGAATGCCCCAGTCTTCATCGTTAATGAAGATGCCTCGATAAGCCACAGCGGGATGTTCTGCGACAGCAAACCCAGCCGACAACTCGAACTTCTCTTTTGGGACAGGCACACAATCGGCCCACCACACCCAAGGCGACACCCCAAGCAGACGCGACACCTCTAAGAGTCCGTAAGCCAACCCGTGAGCATCGGCACCTTCCACATGCAGCCCCCCCTTCTCCACAAAGAGACGGAAACCTTCGCGAGGCAGATTCTTGTTGAGTTCAGCTACAATCTGTGCCTTTTTCGGCTTCTTCACCTCCACTACTGAGGCATCCAGCACAGCCTCCACATCATCAGCCAACATCTGCAAGGCCGTCTCCGATACAGGTTCGCCAGTAGGTTGCAGATAGACCCTGACCCGCTGACCTCGACCCAGCACAAAGTCTTGCGCCTGAAGCATCAATGCAGCCACGCAAAGCATCCATAGAAAGCATATTCTCTTCATCAATTCTTCTTTTTGACTGCAAAAATACAAAATTTGGTACGTCATAGAACAAAAATGATACAAAATAACAAGCAATACTGCCTTTTTTTATCTAATTTTGCAACAGATTTTACTAACACTCTCTTTTTTAAATCATTCATAAGAAGACAATGGAAAGAACATGGCGTTGGTTTGGCAAGAAAGACAAGATTACGCTTGCCCAACTAAAACAGATTGGCGTGGAGGGCATTGTGACCGCCCTGCACGACGTGCCCCTGGGCGAAGTGTGGACACGCGAAAAGATTCACGAACTGAAAGCATACATCGAGAGCTACGGCATGCGCTGGAGCGTGGTAGAGAGTCTGCCTGTGGTGGAAACCATCAAGTATGGCGGGCCTGACCGCGACCACCAGATTGAGGTCTATAAGGAAAGCTTGCGCAACCTCTCGGCCGAAGGCATCCACTGCATTTGCTACAATTTCATGCCTGTGCTCGACTGGGCCCGCACAGACTTGCTCCACACAAATCCCAACGGTTCCACCAACCTCTACTTCAACTATGCTGAGTTTGCCTACTTCGACATCTACATCTTGAAGCGCGAAGGAGCTCGCGAGGAATGGGCGAAGTTCCAATTCCCCGCAGGTGTGGGCGAAGGGCGCAACGTGTTGGCAGAAGCCGACGAGCTGGCCAAGACGATGACTCCCGAGAAGGACCACGCCCTGGTGGAGACCATCATCATCAAGACCCAAGGCTTCGTCAGCGGCAACTTCAGCGAGAACGACGAAGCACCCATCCAGAAGTTCCGCGAATTTCTGGAACTCTACAAAGGCATCGACAAGGCTCAACTGCGTGCCAACATGAAGTACTTCCTCGAAGCCATCATGCCCACTTGCGAAGAGTACGGCATGAACATGTGTGTGCACCCCGACGACCCACCCATCGAAGTGCTGGGATTGCCACGCATTGTGCGCACCGAGGAGGACATCGAGTGGTTCCTCAACGCTGTGCCCAACAAGCACAACGGACTCACCTTCTGCGCCGGTTCGCTCTCAGCCGGAGCCTACAACAACGTGGTGGAGATGGCGAAGAAGTTCGCCTCGCGCACCCATTTCGTGCATCTGCGCTCGTGCCACATCTTCCCCAACGGCGACTTCACCGAAGCATCCCATCTAGGCGGACGTGCTGACCTGATTGAACTTTGCCGCATTTTCGAGAAGGAGAACCCCCAACTCCCCATGCGAGTGGATCACGGCATGACTTTCACCGACAAGGAAGGAGGCGTGTTCGACGAATCCAATCATGGACACAATGCCGGCTACACACTCTTAGGCCGCATGTTTGCAATGGGGCAGGTGCAGGGCATTTTAGCCACAGTCGATAGGGAGTTAGGCATCGAATACAAACAACCAGGATTCTTTGATTAAAGATTATAAGATTAAGTAGTTCAACTTTCTGAAGTGTTTTTACGCTTCGCGTGACGAAAGAAAAATATAAAAAATCAAGTTCCGCAAGTTGAATTAAGTAGGTAAACAAAAATAGTTTATATAAAATATTCATGATTAATTCATGGACAATTCATGGCAATTCGTGTTTATATAAAACATATAATTATCACAAATTGACCACGAATTATCATCGATTAAATTTGTTCAGTTACTTAAGGTATGTTCTAATAATTACTAAATCTGAGATGATTATCTTCCATTGTTTTTGTTGCTTTTGGGCATCTTTGGGCTTAATCCCTTGGGCCATAGCTCGCTATGCCCCTGCGGTCTTGCACCCAAATCTACTCCAAAATCAACTAAAAACAATTGAAAGCTAATTTTTAGAACATACCTTAAAAGATTAAAAAGTGGAAAATAAAAACAAAAGGGAGCAATGAAACTCAACGATATTTTTTCCGGCAATTACAATGCCAATGATTGGGAAGCCAAAGGCTACGAACTTCCCAAGTTCGACATCAAGGCTGTGCGCGAGAAGACAGCCAAGGAACCCACATGGGTGCATTTTGGCGGCGGCAACATTTTCCGCGCCTTCCCTGCTGCCATTCTGAACGACGCACTCAACACGGGCAAGTACGACCGCGGAGTCATTGTGGCTGAGACCTTCGACTTTGAAGTGATTGACAAGGCCTACACTCCTTATAACAACCTCTCACTCCTGGTCAGCCTGCAATCCACCGGCACCATCGAGAAAAAGGTCATCGCCTCGGTGACTGAGGCACTCAAGGCCGACCCTCAGTTCAGCGACTGGCAGCGACTCATCGACATTTTCCGTAACCCCTCGTTACAGATGATTTCCTTCACCATCACAGAAAAGGGCTACACCTTCAACGAAGCCGACTTGGCTCGCGGTCTCCAACCCGTTTTTGCAATGGGCAAGGTGTGCGCCCTCTTGCTCGAACGCTACAAGGCCGGGCAGCTTCCCCTCACCGTACAGAGCATGGACAACTGCTCCCACAACGGCGACAAGGTGAAGGCAGGCGTATTTGCCTACGCTGAGCGCTGGGTGGCCGACGGATTGGTTGAGAAAGGATTCCTCGACTATCTGAAGGACGAAACCAAGGTGACTTTCCCCTGGTCGATGATTGACAAAATCACTCCCCGTCCCCATGAGAAGGTGAAGGAACTTTTGGCTGCCGACGGTTTTGAAGACAATGACTACATCGAGACAGAGAAGCACACCTTCACGGCTCCGTTTGTGAATGCCGAAGAGGTGCAGTATCTCGTCATCGAGGACAACTACACCAACGGACGTCCTCCACTCAATTTGGGAGGCGCACTCTACACCACCCGCGAGACAGTAGATAAGGTGGAAACCATGAAGGTGACCACTTGCCTCAATCCGCTCCACACCGCCATGTCCATCTATGGCTGCATGCTGGGCTACACCCTCATCTCAGCTGAAATGGCAGACGAAGACCTGCGCGCCTTCATCCAAAAGATTGGCTACATGGAGGCCATGCCTGTGGTGACCGACCCGGGCGTGCTGAACCCCTACGAGTTTATCGGAGCTGTCATCAACCGCCGTCTGCCCAACCCCTTCATGCCCGACGCGCCCCAACGCATCGCGATGGACACCAGCCAGAAACTCCCCATCCGTTTCGGCGAAACCATCAAGAAATATCTGGCACGCGGACTCGACAAGAGCAACCTCGTCCTCATTCCCCTCACCTTGGCTGGCTATGCACGCTACCTCAAGGGCATCAAGGACGACGGCACACCTTTCTCTCCATCGCCCGACCCACTGCTCGAGGAACTGCAAGCCATCGTAGCTCCCCTCGAAGTGGGCAAACCGGACCAGGACTACAGCTGTCTGAAACAGCTCTACAGCCGAGCCGATGTTTTTGGTGTCAACCTCTACGAGGCTGGCCTTGGCGAGCAAATCGAGGGAATGGTGAAGGAACTCTATGCAGGCAAAGGAGCTGTGCGCGCCACACTCCACAAGTACGTATCGGCAAGATAACTCTACACACATTTATACTAAGGAAGAATGGGATGTTCCTGACGGAGCATCCCATTTTCTTATACCAACACACTAACATTCATGAACTGAATGCCATGATTTTCTTAACTGACAGGCCTGAGAGAGTAATCAAATTATCGGAATGACCAAGAAAACAGTCATTCTTTTCCGCTGTGTTGTGATTATTTAACTCTCTGAGGTGGGGCATAATTGCTTCTTGATTTATTTTGGTGTCTGAGGCAGTTTATTCGGCAATCTCCATCATGTCGAAGTACATCAGTCGGGTGTGCTCGTCCTCGTCCTTCTTCGTCAAGTGGAGGAACCCGTTCTTCTCATAGAAGGGAACGGCGGAGAGGTAAGCATCGACGGTGATGAAGCGGAAAGCAGATCGTCCGTGCTCTGCATGGAGCATGGCCTTAATGGAGTCCATCAGATCGGTGCCGATATTTTTGCCACGATAATTGATTGACACAGCAAACCGGCCTCTTTATCTTCTTCCTTCCTCCATACTCCCCACATCTGAACATTGCAGAAACGCTTTGGAGAATCTTGAAAGGGAAGTGGATAAGACCACAGGATTACGAAAGTACGGACATGCTTTTCTATACCACCAACAGGGCGTTGGCTGACATAGGAAAAGGACTGAATATTCAATATCCTAAACATGCCGCTTAATTTTGATTACATACTTATTGGAAGCATTATCATTATCATCATCGTCATAGTCTTCCGCATCATCTTCCTCGTGCTTGGCGCATGGTGGAGAGGTGATAGCCGGAATGACTTTAGACGAGACAGGTAGCGTCAGCAGGAGATACGCTATTCTTCATTGATGTCGTCAGGCCACCAGAACTGTTGCAGTTCGTGGATGATGTCATCCCAGTCTTGCATGGTGAACGTACCTTCGCCTCTCATCATGATGGTCATGGTGATGTCGTTGTAGGTGCGATAGACATTCGTGTCCCTAAAACCGTTACGCAGGTAGAAAGCATGGCGACGACGGCGTTGCTCGATGTTCTCACAGACTTGCGTAGGACTTTCCATGTCCAGGACACAAGTCTGACCTTTATACTTTTCAATCAACAGAGTCAGTATCTGCTGGCCATAGCCTTTGCCCCGTAGTTCCTCTTGCACGGCAAAGTACCAGTACCAGTTGAACTGCTTGCGCGGATAAACGATGGTGAAGCCTATGAAGTCTTCGCCATCGTAGTATGCGGTGAAATCCAACGGCATTTCCTCAATCAGGCGCATCAAGTCCTTCCAAGGAATTTGTTCGTCTTCAGGGAATGCCGTTTCATATAGCTGTTTTATCTTTTCATCAGCATTGGCTGCTGTTATCTGTCTTTTTGTCATTCTTAGAAATATATCATGCCTTCTGCTGGGTGCTTATGGCAAGTGATATTATAACACCTCACGTTGCTGCATGGAAGATATTATAATATCAATCCATAAAATCATATCCTGTTTCTTCAAATAGTTCATCTGTCATCTCTTTGGCCATCCGATATAATTCTTCGTTCTGCTCACGTTCTTTTTTTTCTTCGATTCGGTCATGGGCTTTTATTTGGTGTGTCGAGAGATAATCTTCCTTCCATTCTTTTTCATCGCCACATCCAACCGACCAAGAATAAAGGTGTAGAACTAATTCGTCGTATGCCATTAACCAAACCTTCCTACCATCAGATAATTCAACTTCCTTAAATATCGGGTTATAATCAGAATCCGGTGATAACACGTAATAGCCTTTATATTTTGAGGAAGGTATAATGTCCGTATATAATCCTTTTGCAACTTGAACAGGCCGTCCCTTCGGCATGATAAGTTCTCTGTTGTTTGCATCAAAGTATATATTAGCTACTGGGATGAAGAAATACATGTTATTTCTCCATACAAAGATATATGTAACGCTTTCCCCATTAGGACTTTTATTCTTTGATATTACAAGTTTGGAAGAAATTTGCCTTCCTGTGAACTTTAGTCCTTCTCTAAGTTCACACTTAATGGTTTTAGTCTCTTTCATAAGTTCCTCAATTCTACATGATACATCCAATTCCCTTCATCGTCAATACTTTCTTTCCTATTAGGATTGAGTTCGACTTTCATTCCTAACCGTTCTGCAATTTCCAAGTAGTCGTATAAAATGCTTTTGTTTATCCATGGTTTCTTTGGCCCTAATTGCGAAACTACGATAGAATATTCTTCACTTTCTTCATTATCACATTCAAAGTTTTTCTCTTGGAACCTGCGATAAAGTGTATTAAATATTCTATGCCCGTTTTTGAAGTTTCTTATCTTGACACCATCTAAAACATCCACATACTCTATTCCTTGTACATACTCTGTTTCATTATCGCGAATGAGTATATATGTAGGAATCGTTGGATTGTTCTCACTGTTGCTGTTCAATGGTACATACACCAATTCTTCGGCTGAGCACCCTCGATAGGATGCACAGAAGAAGCCATGCTCTTTGGCGCATTTATCCGCTAATGCTTGCGCTTTCTTACTATTTCTCATTTTAACTTAATTGAAGTTTCGGATGTTAATAAAAACGTGAATAAATAGGTGCAAAAAAGGC
>CAMVFC010000030.1 GCA_947166655.1 uncultured Prevotellaceae bacterium | reverse complement strand
TAACCATTTACCATTTAACCATTTACCATTTAACCATTTACCATTTAACCATTTACCATTTAACCATTTAACCATTTACCATTTAACCATTTACCATTTAACCATTTACCATTTACTATCCCCCGCGGGGGGATTACAGGGGGCTTTCATTCGCCATTCATCATAGACTAATTAATTCAATCATATACCACAGATTACACAGATTTCACTCTTTTTCACTGTTTCAATGATTGGCTTTGCTGACTTTTGTCACGACTCGGTCATTTAAGAGCAAGTTCTTATGGCACTCGCTGCTCCAAAAGTTGCCTTTGCTGACTTTTGTCACGACTCGGCCATTTAAGAGCAAGCTCTTATGGCACTCGCTGCTCCAAAAGTTCACTTTTCACTCTTTTATTTTTCACAATCCAAATATTTGGTGTACCTTTGCAGCCGTAACACTAAAAAAACGCTTCACAACGAATGGAATACAACTTCAGAGACATTGAGAAGAAATGGCAGCAACGGTGGGTGCTGCAGCAGACGTACAGAGTGCAGGAGGACGGCAGCCGCAAGAAGTTCTACGTGCTGAACATGTTTCCCTACCCGAGCGGTGCCGGTCTGCACGTAGGCCACCCGCTGGGCTACATCGCCAGCGACATCTACGCGCGCTACAAGCGGCTGCGCGGCTACAACGTGCTGAACCCGATGGGCTACGATGCCTACGGCCTGCCTGCCGAGCAGTATGCCATACAGACGGGTCAGCATCCCGCCATCACCACCGAAGGGAACATCGCCCGCTACCGCGAGCAGCTGGACAAGATAGGCTTCTCGTTTGACTGGAGTCGCGAGGTGCGCACCTGCGAGCCGGGCTATTACCACTGGACGCAGTGGGCCTTCCAGCGCATGTTCGGCTCGTTCTACTGCAATGCCTGTCAGAAGGCACAACCCATAGAAAAGCTTATTGAACATTTCGAGAAGCAAGGCACGGCCGGTCTCGACGTGGCGCAGACGGAAGAGCTGACGTTCACGGCCGACGAGTGGAACGGCTGGGACGAGCGTCGGCAGAGCGAGGTGCTGATGAACTACCGCCTGGCATACCTGGGCGAGACGATGGTGAACTGGTGCCCGGCGCTGGGCACGGTGCTGGCCAACGACGAGGTGGTGAACGGCGTCTCGGAGCGCGGCGGCTATCCCGTGGAGCAGAAACGGATGCGGCAGTGGTGTCTGCGTGTCTCAGCCTACGCACAGCGGCTGCTGGACGGTCTGGATACGCTGGAATGGAGTGAGAGCATCAAGGAGACGCAGCGCAACTGGATAGGTCGCTCGGAGGGTGCTGAGATTCGCATTGCTGTGGCCGACCAGGACGTCAGTTTTACCATCTTCACGACGCGCGCAGACACGATGTTCGGCGTGACGTTCTTCGTGCTGGCGCCCGAGAGCGAGCTGGTGGACCAGGTGACGACGCCGGAGCAGCGTGCCGCCGTGGACGAATACATCAAATACGTGAAGAGCCGCACGGAGCGCGAGCGCATGATTGACCACACGGTGACGGGCGTGTTCACAGGCGCCTACGGCATCAACCCCATCACGGGCGAGAGATGCCCCATCTACGTGGCGGAATACGTGCTGGCGGGCTACGGCACAGGGGCCATCATGGCGGTGCCGGCACACGACAGCCGCGACTATGCCTTTGCCAAGCATTTCAACCTGCCCATCATCCCCCTCATCGAGGGTGCCGACGTCTCGGAACAGAGCTACGACGCGAAAGAGGGCAAAGTCATGAACTCGCCCATGAGCGACGACAAGAGCGTGGTCTACGATGGCGAACGCCTGATTCTCAACAAAAAGTCCATCAAGGAGGCCATCGCCGAGACAAAGCGTTTCGTAGAAGCACATCAGCTGGGCCGCGTGAAGGTGAACTACCGCCTGCGCGACGCCATCTTCTCGCGTCAGCGCTACTGGGGCGAGCCGTTCCCGGTGTACTACAGGGACGGAATGCCGCAGATGATTCCCGAGGAGTGTCTGCCGCTGGAGCTGCCCGAGGTAGATAAATTCCTGCCCACAGAGACGGGCGAGCCACCACTGGGCAATGCCAAACGGTGGGCGTGGGACACGAAGACGAACACGGTGGCTGACAATGCCATGATTGACAACAAGACCGTCTTCCCCCTGGAACTGAACACCATGCCGGGCTTCGCAGGCTCATCGGCCTACTACCTCCGCTACATGGACCCGCATAACGACGCGGCGCTGGTCAGCGAGCAGGCTGCCGCCTACTGGCAGAACGTGGATCTCTACGTCGGCGGTTCGGAGCATGCCACGGGACACCTCATCTACAGCCGCTTCTGGAATAAATTCCTCTTCGACCTCGGCGTCAGCAAGAGGGAAGAGCCTTTCCAGAAACTGATCAACCAGGGAATGATACAGGGATGGTCCAGCTTTGTCTATCGTCTGCGCGGCACCAACACGTTCGTAAGCTTCGACCTGCTGGACGAGCACTACGACGATGCGAAGAAGAAGAACGTCTACACGTACCAGGGTACGGAGGCCGACCCCGTGTATGCCGACATCAGCATGGTCAGCGCAGGCGTGCTCGACGTGGAGAAAATCAGGCAGTGGACGCCTGAGTTCCGCGAAGCCGAGTTCGTGCTGAACCCGAACGGACAGTACCTCGTCAGCCAGGCCATCGAGAAGATGTCGAAATCGAAATATAACGTGGTGAACCCCGACGATATCTGCGAGAAGTACGGCGCCGACACGCTGCGCCTGTACGAGATGTTCCTCGGCCCCATCGAGCAGTCGAAGCCCTGGGACGTCGCCGGCATCGACGGCTGTTTCCGCTTCCTGAAGAAATTCTGGAATATATTCTGGTCGAAGGACTCTCTCGCCGTCACCGACGACGAGACCCCCACCGCCGCCGAGATGAAGGTGCTGCACAAGCTGATTAAGAAGGTGACGGAGGACATCGAGTCGTTCAGTTACAACACGGCCATCCCCGCCTTCATGATTGCCACGAACGAGCTGGCGCAGCTGAAGTGCCAGAAGCGCGCCGTGCTGGAACCCATCGTGGTGCTCATCGCTCCCTTCGCACCGCACATTGCCGAAGAACTGTGGGAGGCACTGGGTCACCAGACCAGCGTCTGCGACGCACAGTGGCCGGAGTTCGACGAGAAGTATCTGGTCGAAGACACCGTGAAGATGATGGTGGCCTTCAACGGAAAGACACGTTTCAGCATCGACTTCCCCGCCGGCACCGACAACGCCACCGTGGAGGCTGCCGCCAGAAACCACGAACTCACGCCAAAGTACGTCGAGGACAAACAAATCGTCAAGGTCATCATCGTGCCCGGACGAATGATTAACATCGTGGTGAAGTGAAAGATTGAAAGAATGAAGGACTCTCCCCAAAAAATGAGTCCAGACGGAACACTCAGTTCCGACTTCCTCATACCCTAAAGGGAGGACGGGGAGAGTCCTTCATTTTCACTTTGAATAAAAAAAATGAATGTAAAATGAACAAATTAAGTTGGATATTGGATGAGGTGAAGGACTATTTCTTCATCGCCCTGGGCTGCCTCATCTACTGTATAGGCTTCTGCACCTTCATGCTTCCCTATGAGTTCACGCCGGGCGGCATGACGGGTGTCTCGGCCATCATCTTCTACGCCACAGGTTTTCCCACGCAGTACAGCTACTTCATCATCAACGCCATTCTGCTGGCCATCGGCCTGAAGATACTCGGCTTCAAATTCTTCGCCAAGACCATCTACGCCACCACGTGCATCACCATCTTCCTGGACATCGTGCAGAAGGTGCTCATGCAGCCCGACGGCACACTGCCGCAAGTGGTGGGCGACCAGCCTTTCATGGCAGCTGTCATCGGCGCGTGCCTGGAAGGTGGTGCGCTGGCCGTGGTGTTCATCAACAACGGCTCCACGGGCGGAACGGACATCATCGCCGCCATCGTCAACAAGTACCGCAACTTCTCCATGGGACGCGTGTTGATGTGGCTGGACTTCATCATCGTCTCCAGCAGCTTCTTCGTCTTCCACGACTGGAACAAGGTGGTGACGGGCTATGTCATCCTCATCATCTCTATGCTGCTGCTGGACTACACGATGACCTCGGCCTCGCAGAGCGTGCAGTTCACCATCATCTCGGACAAGCACGAGGAGATCGCCAAGGCCATCAACGAGGAAGTGCAGCGCGGCGTCACCGAACTGCACGGCGAAGGATGGTACTCAAAGCAGCAACGACGCGTGCTGATCGTCATGGCACGCCGTCGCGAGAGCACACAGATTTTCCGACTCATCAAGCACATCGACAACCGTGCCTTCGTCACGATGACAAAGGTGGTCGGCGTGTACGGAGAGGGATTCGACCATATCAAGACGTAAAGTTCTCACTTTTCATTTAAAAACAATGATTGTCTTTGCCACCAACAATGCACATAAGCTGCAGGAAGTGCGACAGATTCTGGGAGAGCGCTTTGACATTGTCAGCCTCAGCGACATAGGCTGCCACGAGGACATCCCCGAGACTGCCGACACACTCGAAGGAAACGCCCTGCAGAAAGCTCGATACGTGAAGGAACACTACGGCCTGGACTGCTTCGCCGACGATACGGGACTCGAGGTAGAAGCCCTCGGAGGAGCACCTGGTGTGCACACCGCACGCTATGCCGAACTCTACGGAGAACAGCAGCAGCAGAGCCACGACAGCAAAGCCAACATGGCTCTGCTGCTGCATAATCTCGAAAAAAAAGACAACCGACACGCAAGATTTCGCACCGTCATCGCGTTAATATATAAAGGAGAGGAACATCTCTTCGAGGGCATCGTGGAAGGAGACATCCTGCACGAAGCCGCAGGCGAAGAGGGCTTCGGCTACGATCCCGTGTTCCGTCCCGAAGGCTACGACTGCTCGTTTGCACAGATGAGCGCCGAGACAAAGAACGCCATCAGCCATCGCGGACGTGCCACACAGAAGTTGGTACGCTTCCTCTCGGAAACACGCTCACAATAAAATCCAGGTGTTCTCTCACCAACAACAAAAACGACGACTCTATGAAACGACTGTTTTTCCTGCTACTTGCCACCACCATGATTGCGGCAGACACACTGGCAGATGCCCTCGGCACGTGGAAGATTTTCCCATCGTACTACGTCTGTACGTATAATCTTCCCGTGGGCAAGCGCATCTACGGCCTCATGGAAAGCAAGCTCATGGCCTACGACAGCGAGGACCAAAGCATCACTACCTTTGACTGGCAAAACCAGCTGAACGATATCAACATTCATTTCATAGCCTACAGCCCGGAAGCCAAACGCATCCTGCTGGTATATGAGAACAGTAACATCGACCTGCTCTCCACCGAGGACGACAACGATGTCATCAACCTCAACCAACTGAAAAAAAGCACCCTTTCAGGAAAAGATGTCAACAGCGTGGAAGTACAGGGCAAACGTGCCTACCTCAGCACAGGCTTCGGACTCGTTGTCATCGATATGGAACAAGGTTTCATCACCAACACCTATAACCTCGGAGAGAACATCACCGCCTGCACAGCAGACGACCAATATATCTTCGTCACGACAGCCTCCGGCATCATGCGAGGACGCAAGAACCAGAACCTGCAGGACAAGTCGAAGTGGCAGCTGATTAACGAAACGCTGAAGCCCACACGCCTGTTGTACTTCGATAATCATCTCTTTGCCACTACTTCCAACACACTGCAAGTATCTGAGACGCAAGGTGAAACCTTCAGTCAGGCCGCCAGCATAAAAGCTTCGTTTGCCGGCGTTTCAGACGATTGTCTGATCGTTGGCAACAGCACCAACATTCTCCTGTATACGCAGTGGAATAAGTACACTAACGTCAAGAACGAAAACCAATGGAAATGGCTGGCAAAGAGTGCTAACACCTACTGGGCCAGCGACAGCTATGATGGTCTGCAGGCCTACACACTTGCCGACAATACCTTCCAGCTGGCCACCGCCAATATTCATCCGAACAGCCCACTGCACGACTACACCTATACCTTTAAATATATAGGCGATCGACTCTTCATTGCCGGAGGAAACAGAAACTACTCCAGCACCAGCAGACCCGGAACAGCCATGGTCTACGAACCCGACGGCACGTGGACACACTTCGACTACAAATCGGCCACCGAAAGCTTTCCCAACGAAAGGTTCACAGACGTCACTCAGATTGCACAAGACCCTTCGGATGCTAATCATTTTTATCTCGGAACAGCACGAAGCGGTATCTTCGAATACAGGGACTACAAATGCATCGGACACCTCGGACCGGATAACAGCCCCCTGCAGAGCATCCTGCCCAATGATGCCCGACCGCAATGGTTTACCGTTGCCGACGGCATCACCTACGATGGTGACGGAAATCTGTGGGTGTTGAACTGCACAGAAGGACGTGCCGACACCACTCTGCGCGTAATGCGTCCCGATGGCAGTTGGACAGGAATCCCTTGTCCCGAAATAAAAAGTGCCAGCACCGTGGACAAGATTTTCTTTGACAGCAAAGGACGTGCATGGCTCAATAGCCGACGCATGGACCAGCGCGGCATCTACCTGCTCGACTACAACGGCACCATCGACAACCGCGCCGACGACTATAGAAAGCTTCGCACGGAAATCACCAACCAGGACGGTACCTCGTACAAACCCAATGGCTTCTTCTGTATCACAGAAGATCAGGGAGGGCAAATATGGTTCGGCACTGAGATAGGACCTTTCGTCGTAAACAATCCCGACGAATTCATGAACGACGACTTCACCTTCGAACAGGTGAAGGTGGCACGCAACGATGGCAGCGGACTGGCAGACTACTTGCTCTCCAACGTTCCTATCCAATGTATTGCCATCGACAGCGGCAACCGTAAATGGTTCGGAACGCAGAACAACGGTGTCTACCTGATGAGCGAAGACTGTCAGGAAGAAATACATCACTTCACTGTTGACAACTCGCCACTCACCGACAACGACGTCTCGGACATCGCCATCAACCACCATACGGGAGAAGTCTTCTTTGCCACTGCCAAAGGACTCTGCAGCTATATGTCCGATGCCACTAACAGCGTCGAAGACCTCAATGATGACGATATCTTCGTCTATCCCAACCCTGTCGGCCCCGACTACAATGGTCCAATCTCTGTGCGCGGACTGCAAAAAGATTGTGAAGTGAAGATTGTCTCGACGGCCGGACAGCTCGTATGGAGCGGTAAGTCCAACGGAGGATTCTTCTCCTGGAACGGATGCAACGCCAACGGTCGTCGCGTCGCTTCCGGTATCTACCACATCATCGTTTCCACCTCCGACGGCAAGAAAGCTGCTGTCAGCCGTGTAGCCTTCATCAGATAATGCTCACTTCGCCCGGAGTGAAAAGATGAAAGAGTGAAGAGTGAATAATAAGAATTACTTTAATATGTGCGCCTGTCAATAACGCTGTCAAACTAAACTCAACAATTAAATACAACTTCCGAATCAAGGTTCACTTTGACTCGGAAGTATTTTTTCTCAATAACCAAAAAAGTTACCGAATAGTTAAATATAACTTTTCAACTACTTTTTTTCAGTTATTCACAAGCTATCTCACTGAAAAATTGTACCTTTGCAGAGTTATTAACAAAATGAACAGCCTATTATCATATACATAGGCTTTCTTTTCGAAAAAAGAAATCAACAATTATAATTATACAATGTCAAAAACGAAAACTGAACTTCAGGCCGAAATCCGCCGCCTGGCCCGCGAGAAGAATGCCGTCATCATGGCTCACTACTACGTGAGTGGCGATATTCAGGATATTGCCGACTTCATTGGCGACAGTCTGGCCTTGGCACAGCAGGCCGCCCGCACCGATGCTGATATCATAGTGCTGTGTGGTGTCCATTTTATGGGCGAGACGGCTGCCATCCTCTGTCCGGATAAGAAAGTGCTGGTGCCCGATGTGAATGCCACATGCTCGCTGGCAGAAAGTTGTCCTGCCGATGAGTTTGCACGGTTCGTGGCTGAGCATCCCGACCATACTGTCATTTCCTATGTCAATACTACAGCAGCCACGAAGGCGGTGACCGACGTCGTGGTCACTTCCAGCAACGCACGACAGATTGTGGAGTCGCTGCCAGAAGACACACCGATAATCTTCGGCCCCGACCAGAACCTGGGTGCCTATATAAATTCTATCACAGGTAGAAAGATGCTGCTCTGGAACGGAGCTTGCCACGTTCACGCCCGTTTCAGCGTGGAGAAGATTATTGCTCTGAAAGCAGAGCATCCGCAGGCGAAGGTGCTCGTTCACCCCGAATGTGAAGGCCCCGTGGTGAAGCTTGCCGACAAGGTCGGCTCGACGGCAGCCTTGCTGAAGTTCGCCATCGCTGACGAGTCCACCGTGTTCATCGTAGCCACCGAGAGCGGCATCCTGCATGAGATGCAGAAAAGCTGTCCGCAGAAGACTTTCATCCCGGCACCGCCTGATGATTCCACCTGCGCCTGCAACGAATGCGAGTACATGAAGATGGTGACGATGGAGAAACTCTATCGTTGTCTGCGCGACGAACAGCCTGTGGTCACCGTGGACAAGGACGTCGCTGCCAAAGCTATCAAGCCTATAGAGCGGATGCTGGAGATCAGCGCCCGCCTCGGGTTGTAAATAATATTAATTGGAAAATTGAGATTTCTTTCACTTTTCATTCTATTATTTTTCACTCTTTACAGTGTGAAGGCGCAGACAGGCACCCTGCCCGTCGTTCACATAGAAACGCAGAACCACAAGGCGATAACCTCAAAGACAGTCTACGTTCCGGGTACCTATTATATTATAGACAGTCTGGATTCCAGCCACAATATAGGTTCGGTTGAGATGCCCTTGCCGTTAGAAATACGCGGCAGGGGCAACTCGTCGTGGAAGGGAGCTAAGAAACCCTATAAAATAAGGCTGGCAGAGAAGGCTTCTTTGCTGGGAATGAAAAGAAACAGGCACTGGGCTTTGCTGAAGTTCTATGAGCCCACGGTGGCTGGTATGCAGCTGGGAAAGATATTAGGGATGGAGTGGACACCTTCCACACGGCCTGTGGAAGTGGTGCTCAACGGCGTAAACCTCGGTTTATACCTTCTCTCCGAGACCAACCGCATCGGCACGAACCGTTTGGATATCTACGAGCAGCCCAATTTCAACGAAGACCCTGCCACCATTCCTTACGGCTGGCTGGTGGAAGTGGACAATTATTTGGCTAAAAACCAAATAAGTATAAAGGAAAAAGATAAATGGAAGTTAAACATCACTTATCATTCGCCTGATTCCCTTTCCGTGGCGCAAAAGAATTGGCTCACTGCTGAGTTTACAGAAATCACTGCACGCATCTACGATGAGTATAAGAGTTATAGCACGTGGGAGGAACTCATCGATGTTGATGAGATGGCGAAGTATTTTATAGTCCAGGAAATACTTGACAACAGCGATGGCTTTCACGGCAGTTTCTTCTTGCATAAAGACTATGCAGAGGATGCCCGGTGGATGGCCGGACCGTTGTGGGATATTTCGTGTGGCTATCGTAGTAAGACTGACTATACTTTCAAGATGAAAACCTCCTACGGATTCACACCTCACTGGATAGGCGAACTGATAAAGGATGAAGACTTCTGTGAAGCGGTGAGAAATGCGTGGAATGACTTTTATCCTGCCGAAGTACAGGACTGGATGGATTATGTGGACGAGTACCTACAGCCCTGCAGTGAAGCCTTTGAAGAGGAAAAAGTCTTATGGGACTACGCTGACAAGAAGACACTAAGCGAGCGGGCAGACACACTGAAATCAGTCTTGCTTGCCAATATGGAGTGGTTCAACGAGCACTTGCCGGAGGGCATAGAGACTATGGTCAAAGTGTCGAGTTCAGTAGCAAGAAAAGTAATAAGTGTGCAGTATGTCAACCTTTCCGGTATGCACAGCAGCAAGCCGTTTAAGGGAGTTAACATCAAAGAAATCACCTACGATGACGGCAGTCGCGTGAGCACAAAAATAATAAAATGATGACGGACTGGACTATTCCACCCCGCCGTTTATTGAGGGTAAAGAGAGAGTCCTTATAAAAGAATCATTATGTATCGTAAACTGAAAATAACAGAGATGCAGAGAATCTCGATGGACGAGTTCCGCGAGTCTGCTAAGGTGCCGCTGGTGGTGGTGTTGGATAATGTCCGGTCACTCTACAATGTAGGTTCCGTGTTCCGTACGGCCGATGCCTTTCGTATAGCGGGCGTCGTCCTGTGTGGTATCACCGCCACGCCGCCCAATGCGGAGATACATAAGACAGCCCTCGGGGCCGAGGACAGTGTAAGTTGGCGCGCCTTCGCAGACACGATGGAAGCCGTTCGTCATTTGCGCGAAGAGGGTTATACGCTCTTGGCCATTGAGCAGTGCGAAGGCTCCACGCTGCTGGGCGATTTCGTACCCGCTGCTGGAAGAAAATATGCTGTTGTCCTTGGCAACGAAGTACACGGCGTACAGCAGCAAGTGATTGACGCCTGCGACGGTTGTCTCGAGATTCCACAGTTCGGTACCAAGCACTCTATGAACGTCAGTGTGACGGCAGGCATCATCATCTGGCATCTGGCCAGTCAGAGTTGTCCTGCCTCTATTTGACGTACGATTCTTTCTATCTCCTTGTCCTCGCCTTCCGGATCGTAGTTCTTCTTGAGGCTCGCATGGAATGTCCATGCGAAGATCTGATAGAACGTGGCACGTGCGGGTCCCAGGAAAGCCCAGATAATATCGAACGCCTCCTGGTTACATTCGCGGTCGATGAGTTTGATAAGAATCTTTCCCTGCGTGAACGTCAGTTTCTTCATCACAGGCGTGTACTGCGCCTTGATGTCTCGTTCCACGGCCTTCAGGTGCGCGTCCTTCTCCTCCTTCGTGGGCATCGTCTCCATCACCTCGTACGTCTCCTGCAGCATCTGTCGTGACAGTTTGGCCAGAGGCAGCACCTTCTTGACGTTGTACACCAAGCGGTTGTACCTCTTTCGTTCGCGCTCCGTGCGGAAGACCTTAGGCTTGTACACTGGCAGCTCCGGCATCAGATACGTCCACATCGTGTCGCCGTCCACTATGTCCGGCTTTTTGTAGCGATAGAAAGTAAGTTCCAGACAGGAGATGCTGTCCAGGTTGAGTTCCTGCGGCGTCCACTCCTCTCCGCCGGCTGTCTCTTCCACTTGCGACCAAGCAGAGAGACACAAAGAAAGCAGCCAACAGAAAGTCCAGAAACGTCTCATTCCTTTAGGGTATTCTAAAATCGGCCGCAAAAGTAGAGATACTTTTTCAAGTGGACAAGTTTCCCAGCGTTAAAAAGTTGAAAAGAGAGGCATTAACTCCTCCCTTCGAAGCGGACGAAGGCATAGAAGAAGTCCGGACGCACCCATTCTTCGAAGGTGAATATCGGCTTTTCGTCCTCAAAAAGTGTGACGGCACTGAGGTAAAATAGAATACTTTCAGCGCCAAGGTCGATGCTGAAAACCCTGTCTTTCAGCTCACCCACCAGCGTGCGGCTCTCATTCCTTAAGCTGAGTCTCATATAGTGCTGGCGTCCGTCGGACGTCTGGCAGACGAACGAAAGCTGATGCGGCGAGAATTTGAGGAAGAGCTGATCGCTGAGGTCGTCGTACACGAACAGATAGTCCAGCGTAAGTTCCTGGTCGGGCTGAGCAGCGATGGCCGTGCGCAGCTCACCGAGAGAGTCGGGCAGGGCTGCGGCCAGCGTCGAGACGGGGAAACCGTGAAGAATAATTTTCATACCATTGTCATAGTCCAGCACCGTAGCTTTCAGCTGCAGCGTGGAGTCCTGACTCTCGAAGTATTCTGTGCGCTTGCCGTCTTCAATCTTCACCACGCGCTCCGTGCCGGCAATCGTTGACACCACACGCACCTTCGTGTCATACAGCCCTGCCATCGTCGCGGCACATTCTTTTTTCACCTCCGTGGTCAGCCGCGAAGGGTGAAGGGTGACGCCTTTGTGGCAAGAGGCAAGCAGGGTCAGGAACGCGAGGGCGAGAAAAGAAAAATTATTTTGCTTCATCATCATAAAATAAAGTATCAAGCCTTGTTTTCTTTAATTAAAACGTCCACAGTCCCTTTTTTATTGCCCGATGCCTGTTAAATAGTGTGTAGGCAAAGGGAATGCTCGCGATTATCTTTTTTTAACGCTTATGAGGTTAGGAAAAATCAGTTTTGGGCGTTATTATTGCAGAAGAAATCTGAAAACGATGCACGAAAACAACTCACTCGAACAACTGTTCGCCACCCACCATCTGCGCCTCCTCCGTCTGGCCACAGCAATGCTGAACGACGAGGAGGAGGCGCAGGACGTGGTAAGTGAAGTGTTTGAGCGGTTGATGAGCACGTCCTCAACAACACTCCCAATGACAGGGAGGGATACGCTGCTTCTGACTGCCGTGCGCAACCGCTGCATCGACCATATCCGGAAGATGAAAGTGGCAGAACGCGTAAGGAGGCGACTGCCGGTGGACGAGGCTGAACTCCCCTTTTGGCAGCAGGAAGACAATCGCGAGCAACGCCTGCAAGCCGTCAGCGAAGCCATCGACACAGAACTCACCAGCGTCCAACGGCGCACACTGTTGCTGCGCTATCGCGAAGAAAAGAGTTACCGAGAGATCGCAGAGGAGCTCGATGTCAGCGAAGTGGCAGTCTACAAACACTTGCGAGGCGCGCTGGAGCGGCTGAGAAAAAAATTGAAAAATAGAAAAGACTCATAATATGGAGACGAACGATAAATTCCTAAGGTTCTTGGAAATGACGGATCATCCCGAACGTTTCTCGGACGAAGAACTGATGCAGCTGGTACGTGACCCTGAAATGGCAGCGTGGTACAAGACGCTTCGCGACGTCGAACCGGCAGCGAAGGAGATGACGTCGGCGCCGAGTCGGCGAGGCAGAAAGATAGCCATGGTCGTAGGATGGATGATGGCGACAGCAGCCGTACTGACAGCAGTGTATATGGTGGTCGACTTGCCCTCTGCTTCCACAGGGAATGCGGGTGTGGTCGCTTGTGCAGATGACACTGTACTTCATTCAGAAACTATTATTGAATCGGCACAAATGGCAAAGGCAGCCGTTTCGTCAGACTCTAAGAAAAAGGAGAAAAAGCACTCAAATGTCATTCAGCAGCCCCGAGCAGACGAACTCGCTATCAAGACAAGAAAAGACGAGCACGTAGCTTTACTATCGACTAAGAATCAACCTTCTAACCCCGACAACCCCGTCGTGGAGCCTGTGTCTCCCACAAAAGAAGACGAAGAGATGTCCCTCGTCCCCGCTGACAAGCAAGCCCTCGTGGACATCTACCTTGCTGAGATGGCCTTGCAGATTGCCTATACGAGGCAGGCACAGCAGCAGCAAGTGCGTGCCTATGCCGCCAGTCTGTCAGACAATGAGCCAGAGAACGAACAACTTATCATCGCATTCTGAACAACACATAAAATTTAATTCACTATGAAAGTTATTCTGAGAAGCATAACAGTGGCGAGCTTGCTACTCGCCAGCGCCGCCAGTTCGGCACAACGTGTAGAGAGCATCGAGGATGAAATGGGAAAAATCATCGATGTTGCCATTGACCATCAGGTGGAAGTCACCAAGAGTCTGGGTCAGGAGCGCGATGTCCGCAAAGACAGTAAACCCCTCGTGTGGCGTTGCGACATCTATTCCTTCACCCTCCCCAAGAAGTACCGAATGCATCTTGATGAAATGATAGCGGCCTTCGAGAGGGCGAGCCGTGAGAACCCCAATTGCTACGGTATCAACAGCATGAGTGAAGCGTCTGACGGCAATCGCTATGGAGGCAAGCGAAACTTGATGATAGGCGAGGATCCGAACCGCTACGTTACCATCGGCGAGGACTTCAGCAACTATCTGAATGTGAACATCCTCGACGCTGCCGACACCACCAAGACCCACCGCTATGCCTACGCCCTGGAGTGGCGCAGCAGCGGCAAAGGGAAGACAGACGTCCGCTACATCGTCACCTACGCCAAGATTCCATCCACTTCCAGCCTGATTAAGCAGGACTGGCCCTACTTGAAATTCGAAAAGTCGCGCATGGTAAAACGCAACGGAGAGCCTGTCCTCATTCAGGGCAACGCCCGCGTACACTGGGATGGGAAAGATTATTCAGTGCAGTCACTCGATAGTCTGCTTCGCGAGGCGGAACAGCTTGTAAAAGATGGCGAACGGCGAATGAAAGAAGCTGGCCGTCAGCTCAAAAAGAAATATCAGAAGGACAAATCCCTTGTCCTCTGGAACGACACGCTCGAACACGAAACGGATCCTGTGACGGACGTCGTACAGCGTCTGCAGCAGGGAGAAAGGGTCGATGCCAATGACTTGCTATGCAACGACCTCATTCTTCTCGTCTTCTCGCAACTGAAACAGCAGTACCTCGCAGGTGAGAATACCGAGTTCAACGCCATCTCCCTCTATACCCTCTGCAAGCACGCTCGCGAGTACGGTTTCTTCACTGACAAAAATGCCAGTCAAGAGTTGGAACAACTGAAAAAGGAAATCCTAACGATGCAAAAACGAACAACGAGCGAGACCAACCGTCAGTACCTTATGATGGCGCTCGGAGAGCTGGAGAAGATAGGGCGCTAACCGGCAAAAGCAGAAAAACCGCTGCATGAAAAGAGCAGTGGCTTATATGCACAAAAGTTGTAATAAGGAAAAAAGTGGCAGGCCAGGTGTAACAATTCAGTCATTTGCGGGTCTTATAGTCAGAAACTGCTAAATGATGACAGACAAGGAACTTGCGCAGGAAGTGGTGATGCATGGCAGCCACAAGGCATTTGCCGAGATAGTTCATCGCCATTCGGGGATGGTCTTCTCGAAAGCCTTGGGCGTGATGCACACGGAGGAAGGGGCAGCTGAAGTAACGCAGCAGACCTTCGTGCGTGCCTATGAGAGCATCGATGCCTGGCGCGGTACGAATCTCGCTCCCTGGCTTGCCGCCATCGCCACGCACACCGCCCTGAAACTCCTCGACAAGGAACGCCGACGCCGCACCACGCCTCTCGACACCCTTCCCGCTGCAGCGCTCGGCGATGGAATCGCCGAGTCCCCTTCCTACTCCGAAGAGCACGAAGCCAGGCTGCAACAGATGGAGACCGCCATTGCCCAACTGCCCGAACAGGACCGGCAGCTACTGCGTCTTCATTACTACGACCAGTGCCGCACTGCCGACATCGCCCGTCAGACGGGACTCTCGCAGAGCAACGTCCTCGTGCGCCTGCATCGCATCCGCGAACGACTCAAACGAATTATGACAAAAGACCCAGCCCCCGACCTCTCCCCGGACTCTCCCTCCGAATGAGTCCGGGGAGGGAAGCAGGAGTTACCAGACAAGAATTGTCATCTCATCTAAAAACAACCCATAATGACCACCTCAATGAACAACGCAAATAATCAGACCTCTCGCCAGTCGCTTCCCCCCCTCACGGAAGGGGTCGAGCCTTTCGGGGATGAGGACTCCTCCCTCATCTATGAAGCCTTCCAGCGGCAGGAACTCATCAAAGACCTCGACCGCCTGATCATTACTGACGTGCGCCGACGGGCACGTCGTGCTTGGTTACAGCGTTGGGCACGTACGGTAGCTTTCAGCTTCGGACTGCCACTGCTGCTGCTGCTCTGGTTCTCTTTCGCGTATCTTTATATAAAGGAGTACGGCACCACGAGCTTCACACTTTCCCTGATGCTGTGGCCCACGCTGGCTGTGGCGGCATCGGCCATCTACGCCCTGAAAACTTTTTCACCCGACGAGTTGTAATAAAAATCATAGCCGAGGGTCTTCTCTATAGAAAGCGCTCTCTTCATAAACAAATACCTATTTAACAACCCTCCTCCGCCCGCTCCTCACGAGAGAGGAGCGGCGGAGGGTAAAAACAAAAAGTAACTATGTTTGAAACAGTAGCATTAGAAGGCGTTCTCGCCATCGGCTTATCCCTTTCCATCCCTATCGTGGCCATCCTGATGGTCTTCATCTCCTCTATGAAGAAGAAGAAACATGACACGGAGCTTCGTCTGGCTCTGATTCAGGCAGGTACGGATGCCGATACTGCCAAGATTCTGATAGAAGAACCGCACGATAAACACGAAAAATACGGTCCGCTTCGCATGGGCTGCTTCTTCGCTGGCGCCGCTCTTGGGGCTGTATGCAATGGGTTATTCGGGGTGAGCAGTGATGATATTTATTTCTGGATGGCCATCGCTGGTGGCGTAGGCGTAGGGCTCATTATCGCCTTCGTCATCGAGTACAAACTCTCGAAGAAAGAACAGGAGGGGCAGAAGGAAGGCCTCTGAGACCTCTCTCATTTGAACGTATCAACGTATTAGCAAAGAGTAGCAAGTTATACCAAACTCACGTTAAATAAACCCTTTATTGCTGTCCGCTAAATATTTCCCTTTCGCAAATATTTAGCGGACAGTCATTATTCATCTGTCAGTCCAGGACTCACACCCCTCACGCCCTTCTCATTTGCCCGCCATGTCCTTCACTTTTGCCCACCACGCCCCTCTCATTTGTTTGCTACGCCCTTCTTATTTGCCTGTCATGTCCTTCACTTTTGCCCGCCACATCCTGCTGATTTACCCGTCACATCCTTCTGATTTACTCACTACGCCCAACACTTGAGTTTGTTCCATCGTGATGGAACCATCGTTCCATCGTGATGGAACCATCATTCCATCGTGATGGAACAAACTCCCCTGCCTTCCAACCCGTCTTCTACGCCTATGATGAAATGTAATATCTACTAAGAAAATCACTTTTGTCCCCTTGGGTGTCGCCTTTTCACGGAGGCACTTATTTCCATTTCCTGCCGAAAAAACGGACTCTCACGCGAACGACCAGACTCTCCCCCCGAACGGACAGACTCTCCCCCCGCCCTCCCTAAAGGGAGGGAGCGATTACTTCAAAAAGCAGAGAACTCGAATATCTGCTCTTGTCAGGTAATTGCTCCCTCCCTTTAGGGAGGGCGGGGGGAGAGTCCAGGGGGAGAGTCCGGTCCGTCCGTTCGGGTGAAAGTCCCGTGTTGTCTCTTACTTAGGCTGCTTGCCGATGTAGGCCAGGATGCCGCCGTCGACGTAGAGGATGTGTCCGTTCACGGCGTTGGAGGCTTCTGAAGCGAGGAAGACGGCGGGACCCGTAAGTTCCTGCGGGTCGAGCCAGCGGCCTGCGGGTGTCTTGGCGCAGATGAAGCTGTCGAAGGGATGACGGCTGCCGTCCGGCTGACGCTCGCGCAAGGGAGCGGTCTGGGGCGTAGCGATGTAGCCCGGGCCGATGCCGTTGCACTGGATGTTGTACCCGCCGTATTCGGAGCAGATATTGCGGGTGAGCATCTTCAGTCCGCCCTTAGCGGCAGCGTAGGCGCTGACAGTCTCGCGGCCGAGCTCGGACATCATGGAGCAGATGTTGATGATCTTGCCGTGGCCCTTGGCCATCATGTCGGGCAGTACAGCCTTTGAGACGATGAAGGGGGCATTGAGGTCGATGTCGATGACGCGGCGGAAGTCAGCAGCTTCCATCTCGTGCATGGGGATGCGGCGGATGATGCCGGCGTTGTTCACGAGGATGTCGATGGAGCCGATCTCTTCCTTGATCTTCTTGACGAGTGCCTGCACGGCAGGTTCGTCGGTCACGTCGCAGACGTAGCCATGGGCCTTGATGCCCTTCTCCTCGTAGGATTTCAGACCGCGGTCTACGAGTTCCTGGTTGATGTCGTTGAAGCAGATGGTGGCACCCTGCTCAGCGAAAGCGCTGGCGATGGCGAATCCGATGCCGTAGCTGGCACCTGTGACGAGGGCTACCTTGCCCTCCAGGGAGAAATTCAGATAGGGATTCATTAGTGTTTTTGTATTAAAAATGGGTTTAATGTGAATGTTTTTACGTGTGCAAAGATACAAAAAAGCTGTATATCCTCTTCAGATAAGGCCAAAAAATAACATTCTTTTTCATCTTTTTATGCCGATGGCGGCCTTAACTCGAGAATAATATGTATCTTTGTGGCCGAATTTGACCAGAATATTCAAATAAAAAAGATTGAAAAATTGAAAAAAGGAAAAGCAAAATGAAAAAGACTCTTATCTTCTCGCTCGTGGCAGGCACGGTGGTACTGTCTGCGTGCAGCAAGTTCGGCCCCCTGAGTGCCGACAACGTCACCGTCACGCCTACGCCGTTGGAAGTTGCAGGAGGCGAGGTGAGCGCCACCATCAGTGCCACCTTTCCCCAGAAATATATGAAGAAGAAGGTGACGCTCGAGGTGACGCCCGTGCTGAAGTACGAGGGCGGCGAGGTGACGTCGGAGAGCACTACGTTCCAGGGAGAGAAAGTGCAGGGCAATGCCACCACGGTCAGCTACGCCGTGGGCGGCAACTACACCATGCGCGCCACTTTCCCCTATACCTCTGCCATGCAGAAGAGCGACCTCTACCTGCGCCTCGATCCGCGGAAGGGCAGCAAGCACTATAAGGTGCCCGACGTGAAGGTGGGCTACGGCGTCATCGCCACAGGCGAGCTGGCGCAGGCCACCGTGCAGACGGCCAATGCGGCTACGGCTCCCGATGCCTATCAGCGTATCATCCGCGAGAAGCAGGAAGCACAGATCAAGTACCTCGTGAACCAGGCCAATGTGCGCGCTTCCGAGCTGAACACCAACAGCATCAAGGACTTCGTGAAAATCCTGAAAGAGATCAGCGCCAACCAGGCCCTGCAGCTGAAGAACATCGAGGTGAGCGCCTACGCCTCGCCCGAGGGTCGCTTTGATTTCAACGAGAAGCTGGCCGAGAAGCGTCAGAACAGCTCCAGCGAATACGTGAACAAGCAGTTGAAGGACAACAAACTGCGCACGGACGTCGACACCCGCTACACAGCCGAGGACTGGGAAGGCTTCCAGCAACTCGTCTCCGAGTCGAACATCCAGGACAAGGAAGTGATTCTGCGTGTGCTCTCGATGTATAAGGATCCTGCCGAGCGCGAGCAGCAGATTCGTAACATGAGCGTGGTGTACGACGAACTGGCCGAGGCCGTGCTGCCCGAGCTGCGCCGTGCCCGCCTCATTGCCAACTATGAGGTCATCGGGCGCAGCGACACAGAGATCGTCCAGCAGTTCCAGCAGGATGCCAGCAAACTCAGCATCGAGGAAATCCTCTACGGCGCAGCCCTGCAGCGCACGCCCGAGCAGAAGAAGACGTGGTACGAGCGTGCCACCCAGCTCTTCCCCAACGATGCCCGCGCCTATAACAACCTGGCCAGCCTGGCCATGAACGCCGGCAACGAGGCTACGGCACAGAGCTTCCTGCAGAAGGCCCGCAGCATCGACCCCAACAATGCTGCCGCTGCCACGAACCAGGCGCTGATTGCTCTGGCACATGGACACATCGAGGAGGCAGAGGCCGCCCTGGCCAAAGGCGGAAGTGCCGACACCTACAACGAGGTGTTGGGCAACCTGAATCTCGCCAAGGGCAACTATGCTGCCGCTGCTGCCAACCTCGCCGACTCATACACCAACAGCGCTGCCCTGGCACACATCCTTAACAAGGACTATGCTGCCGCTGCCGCCACCCTCGCCGGCATCGACGTGCCCGATGCCTACACGGCTTACCTCAGTGCCATCCTGGCTGCCCGACAGAGCGATGCCGACGGCGTCGTCAGCCATCTGCAGGATGCCATCCGACAGGATGCCACTCTGGCCAAGCGTGCCGCCAACGACCTCGAATTTGTGCAGTTTGCTGCGCAGATAGCACAGGTGCTGGGGCAGTGAAAGCCCCCTGTAATCCCCCGGCGGGGAATGAAGAGTGACCGGACTCTCCCCCCGCGGACTCTCCCCCCGCCCTCCCTAAAGGGAGGGAGCAAATACCTTACAAGAGCAGGACTACCACGTCCTCAGTTTTTACAAGTAACTGCTCCCTCCCTTTAGGGAGGGCGGGGGGAGAGTCCAGGGGTAGAGTCCAGAAGAATGAAAAGTGAAAGAATGAAAAGTGAGAGAGTGAAGAATAAGAATTTCTTTTGTGCATGGGAAAGACTTCTGCGTGCGCGGGTCAGTGCTGTATTTTGCTTTTCGCTTTTCGCCCTTTCTTCCCTCTTTTTTTCTTGCCGTGACAAGAGTGTCTTCACGCTGAAGGGTGACATCGACCACCTCCAGCAGGCAGACTTTTTCGTCTATGCCACCGACGGGTCGATGCAGACGGTGGACACCCTGCATGTCGTCGAGGGACAGTTCTCCTGGCAGTTGCCCTTGCAGCAGGAAGCGCAGCTGCACATCGTCTATCCCAATATGAGCGAGCAGGTGGTCTTCGCCGCTCCTGGCCAGACCGTCCGCATGAAGGGCGATGCGGGTCAGCTGCGCGCCATCAGCGTGACAGGCACGCCGGACAATGACGCCCTGACCGACTTCCGTCTCGCCCATCTTACCGACGCGCCCGACAGCCTGCAGCGTGCCATGAGCGCCTATGTCAAGGAGCATCCCGACAGCCGTGCAGGCATCTGGCTCAGACGTCAGCTGCTGCTGCAACAGACCTCGCGCCAGCGCAGAGGGCAGACGCTGCCCGCCATCACGCTGCCTCCCGACGGGCTGTCCGAAGCCTCCGACACCCTCCACCTCCGTCCCGGCCAGCGCCCCCTGCTGCTCATCTTCTGGGCATCGTGGAAGCGCGACAGCCGCGACCATCTTCTCGCCGTGCGCCGTGCCGTCAATGCCCTGCACGGCAACCCCGACAGCCTGCGTGTGCAGCCCGTCAGCATCAGTCTCGACTGCGACCCGACCCTGTATGCCTATTCCTCCCGCGCCGACAGCATCGACTACGACCGCCGCTGCTATCGGCAGATCTGGGAGACGCCTCTCTGCCAGGAACTCGACATCACGGACCTTCCCTATTACATTCTTACGGACCATCGCTTCCGCATCCTTGCCGAAGGTTCCGACTGGAAAAACGATCTGCAGCCAGCCCTCGACAAGTTCCGGCGCTAAGAAATAATTGAAAGATGAAAGTGAGGAGTGTCTATCGCTCCTCACTTTCATTTTATGCAGTGGTATCGGTTGCCGGGAAGGGCTTTGATCATTCCTTTCATCTCCAAAGCGATGAGCAGGGATGTGAGTCGGTGTGTGGGTAGCGTTGTGGCTTCGGTAAGCTGCGTGAGTGCGAGGTCTTCTTTCGCTGAGCGCAACAGCTGAAGGATTTGATGCTCCTCGGGCGAGAGGCAGGCGGCATCCGCACCAGCGGGTTCTTCTCCTGTGCCTTCGTCTGCATCGGTGAAGAGTTCTTTCTGCACTGGTTCGGGTTGCCATCCGAGGTCCGTGATGAGGTCGTCAGCGGAGGTGATGAGCGTGGCACCATTGGAACGGATGAGGTGGTTGCAGCCGGCTGAGACGGCGTCACACGGGCGTCCTGGAAAGGCAAAGACCTCACGGTGGTAGCCGTTGGCCATCTCGGCCGTGATGAGTGATCCGCCGCGTTCGGCACTCTCCACGACGATGGTAGCGTCGGAAAGACTTGCCACGATGCGGTTACGCTGCACGAAGTTGATTTTCTCGATGCGCGTCTCAGTCATAAACTCGGTGAGCAGTCCGCCCTCGGCAAGCATCTCAATGGCTGTCTGGCGATGCAGTTGCGGGTAGACTTGGTCCAGTCCGTGTGCCAGCACGCCTACGGTGGGCAGTCCTGCAGCGAGGGCGGCGCGGTGAGCAGCGATGTCAATGCCATAAGCCAGTCCGCTGACGACGAGAGTTTCTGGCAGTTGACGTGCCAGGTCTGCTGTCAGCTGCCGGCAGAGGTCGCGGCCGTATTCTGTGCAGCGCCGTGTACCTACTACACTGACGATGCGCCGTGCGTTGAAGTCCGCCTGTCCCAGTGCATAAAGCACCAGTGGCGCATCCTCACATTCACGCAGGCGGCGTGGGTACTTCTCTTCGTCACCGTAGGCCAGCACGCGTATGTGGTGGGTGCGGGCGTATTCCAATTCTTTCTCGCACCGTGGCAACTGCGTCTCCATTGTCTGTACGATGCGTGCGGCGCGTGGCGAGATGTCGGCGATGATTCGGCTGACATCCTGCCGGTTTTCAAAGACAGCAGTGGCGCTGCCCATGGTCTGTAGCAGTGTCTGCTGTGCCTTGGCGTCGAGTGGCAGCAGCCGCGTGATCGCCATCGTATAAAGTAGTTCCTGTTCACTCATCACTCGTTCATTTTGAAGGGTCAAGCGATCAAGGTAGAGCGCGTCAGTCGTTACTCTTCCAGCAGTTTGTCCAGTTCGGGAACATTGCGGACGAGCTCTCCGTCGACCAGACAGACGATGTCCACCTTGGCGCGCAGGCAAAGCTGATGGTCACTCTGACGGTAGATATCCTGCAAGAAAACGTATTTGATACCCTCTTTCTGCACGTTGAGGCACGAGAGGAAGTCGTCGCCGCTGCGCAGAGGTGTCTTAAACGACATTGTGAGTCGCGCCACCACGGCGTCGATACCGCGCTCATGCAAATCGGTGAAGCTGATGCCATGAGCGAAGATAAACTCATGGCGTGTGTGCTCGATGTAGTGCTGGTAGTTGGCGTTATTTACGATGCCTTGACAGTCCAGCTCATAGTCGCGCACCTTCATGGGTAGTTCGTATCTGTATGTCATATTTTTCACTCTTTAGCTTCGTTGACTTTTGTCACGACTCGGCCATTTAAGAGCAAGCTCTTTTGGCACTCGCTGCTCCAAAAGTTGCCTTTGCTGACTTTTGTCACGACTCGGCCATTTAAGAGCAAGCTCTTATGGCACTCGCTGCTCCAAAAGTTCACTTTTCACTCTTGAGGTATTCGTATGCAAAGCGGCAGCGCAGACAGTCGTTCCGGTCGCAGTAAAGTCGCTTCAACTGTATGAGGGCTTGGCTGTCGGCAGCGTTGTCGGCAGTGAGTCCGCACTGTTGCCACTGTCGGGTGATGAAGTTACGTTCGGGTGGCAGTGCTTCGAGCAAGTCCACAGCCCGCTGCATCAGCGCTTCGTCGTCGCGTTGCAATCCTACGGCATAGAGCATAGGTACGGCCGTGTTAATAATCAGCAGGTCGCGGCTGGCGGTGCTGAGTCGCTTTCGGTTAGGCGGTGTAGTAGCTCCGAAGAGATAGTGTGTCTGCCAGTATTCGGACGGTGCAGTGTCGAAAGCCTCGTGCAGTTGCTGGCGTGTGGTGGCAGCGAGCAGCGTGTCGAAGCCGCCACGGCCCTCGTGGAAGAGACGTGCCAGCTGAGCCAGCCGCAGGTGGGGGAAGTTCTGAGGACGCAGCCGCAGGTAGCGCCACCGCGAATAGGGTAGGGGTGGCGGCAGCTGGAACTTGTGGTGCAGAAACTCCCATTCGCGGCGCAGGTGCTGGTAGTAAGGATCGGCCTGTGCTGCCTCGGAGGTGGGTGCCGGCACGGCTTCGGGTTCCAACAGTCCGGCAGTGCCGAGGAAGAGCGCTTCCACCTGCAGGAGGTCGTCGCGGTGTTTGGCCGCCGCATGTAGCGGCAGATGGCGTGCCCACGCCTCGAAAGCGTCGCCGTTGAGGCCGAAGCCGAAGTTGCGGGCAAGGATGATGAAGAGCGTACGCTGCCAGTCGCCGTCGGTCGATTTAAGAACCTCCAGACAGTGGCTGGCACGCTCGTTGAGGCGTTCGCAGACGAGGGCCGACATCCAGGCGTGTACCGTCAGCGCCGACAGTTGCGGCACCACCGGCCAGCAACGCGGGTAGTCATCCGTCTGGCACAGACGTTCGTAATGCTGCCGCACCTGTTCGGGCACCTCCAGCTGCAATTGCGGCAGTCGCCGTCCGTTGGACGTGACAACGTCGGTGTCTACCTGAGTTGCCACGTGCAGGATGACGCTGTCATAGGCAGGATCGGTATGGTGCCCGTGGCGGTACCAGTCGGTCGATGCCTCATGTAGCTCCACGTTACCCACCCAACTGGTGCCTCCAATGCGTACTTTCGCATTGAAGAAATCAGGTCCGGCATCGTGGTTATGCAAGCCTGGATCCAGCACCTCGACGGCCTCACCGTCGGTCGTCCGCAGTTCGTGAAGCGGCAGCAAACGATGCTTCCAGGCGTAGTGGAGAAGGAGTTCCACGCTGTTGTTATTTATTTGAATTGTTCGTGCAAAGTTAGTCTTTTCCCTCTGAACCATTGCAGTTTTGTTGTTGTTTTTTCTGTCTCAGAGGTGTAAATAGTGCAAAAAAGCGTGAAAAGGTGATGTTTTTTTGTGTTTCTCTCTGCTAGAATCACTAATTGTTGCTAACTTTGCAGCAAATCTGTAAAAGGAAAGAAAATGAAAATAGCACTGATAGGTTACGGCAAGATGGGGCATATGATAGAGCAGGCGGCTCTGAAGCGCGGTCACGATGTGGTCTGTCGCATTGATGTGGACTGCCAGGAGGTTTTCCAGAGCGAGGCCTTCCGCACGGCCGATGTGGCTATTGAATTCACGGCGCCGGGGGCAGCCTACGGCAACGTGCTGCGCTGTTTCGAAGCGGGCGTGAAGGTGGTGTCGGGATCGACGGGCTGGTATGCCGCCCACGCCGAGGAGATGCGGCGCCGCTGCAGCGAGGAGGGCAAGACGCTGCTTTGGGCCTCGAACTTCTCCATCGGCGTCATGGTCTTCGGCGCTGTCAACCGCTACCTCTCGCGCCTGATGAATGGTTTTCCGCAGTACGACGTGCGGGTGGAAGAGGTGCACCACGTGCACAAACTGGACCACCCGAGCGGCACTGCCATCACGCTGGCAGAGCAGATCGTCGGCGAGGTGGACCGCAAACATGCCTGGACGCCGGGCTGCCTGACGCAGGCGGACGGCACGGTGGTGCGGGAACACGAGCCGGCAGCCGACGAGGTGGCCATCGACAGCATCCGCCGCGGCGAAGTGCCGGGCATTCACAGCATCACGTGGAACAGCACTGCCGACCAGATTACCATTACCCACGATGCGCACTCCCGCGAGGGCTTTGCCCTCGGAGCGGTGCTGGCTGCCGAGTACACTGCCGGGCACAGCGGACTGCTCAACTTGAATGATGTTTTCAATTTTGACTGATCTCACATGAAAGACCTGACTAAGAAACCCCTCACGTGGAAAGACTGGACGAAAGCCGTCGTCGCGATAGTCCTCTTTATTATTTTTGTAGCATGGGCCTCCTGCTGGTGGGCGCTGGTTCTGTTGCCTTTCATCTTCGACGCCTACATTACCAGGAAGATTCCGTGGACCTGGTGGAAAGAGCTGGAGAACCCCGTCAGCCGCACCCTTATGTCGTGGGTGGATGCCATCGTCTTCGCCCTCGTCGCTGTCTACTTTGTGAACATCTATTTCTTCCAGAACTACACCATTCCGTCGTCGTCCCTGGAGAAGAGCCTCCTCGTGGGCGACTATCTGTTTGTGTCGAAGATGAGCTACGGCCCGCGCGTGCCGCAGACGCCGCTGCACCTGCCGATGGTGCAACACACGCTGCCGGGCGGCGGCAAGAGCTACAGCGAGCTGATACGGTGGAAGTACAAGCGTGTGCACCCGAAACCCATTGAACTGGGCGACATCGTCGTGTTCAACTATCCCTCGGGCGACACCGTGGTGAGCAACCCTCAGTGGCAGGCGGCCGACTTCTACGCCCTCTGCTACGGCTATGGGCGTCAGATCGTGGCGCAGAATGCCGGCCTCGTGCCCGACGAGCAGCACCTGGACCCCCTCCGTCAGCGTCAGCTCTATTCCATTTATTATACGACGGGCCGTAATTACATAGCCCAGAACCAGGCCGAGTTTGGCGACATCATGGCTCGTCCTGCTGACCGTCGCGAGAACTACGTGAAGCGCTGCGTGGGGCTGCCCGGGCAGACGTTGCAAATCAAGGACCGCATCGTCTACCTCGATGGCCGGCCGATGAAGGAGCCGGAGAGGGTGCAGTACAACTACCATATCCGTCTGCGCGACGGTCGCCGTGACCTGCCCGAAGACATCGCACGCGAGCTGCAGCTCTCGGGCGACGACCTGCGCGACTTGCACCAGACGGGGCAGATGCCTCTGACGGCTGCTGCACGCGCCCGGCTGCTCGAATGCACCGACATCGTCGAGAGCATTGACGTCGACACGACAGCCTGCACCCAGGAACTCTACCCCCTGAACGGCTACACGGGCTGGACGCGCGATAACTACGGCCCTATATGGATTCCCAAACGCGGAGAGACGATACACCTCACCCTCGACAACCTGGCGCTCTACGAGCGGCCCATCCGCACCTACGAGGGCAACAAACTCGAGCTGACACCGCAGGGCGACATCCTTATCAACGACTCGCTCTGCAGCGACTACACCTTCAAGATGGACTACTACTGGATGCAGGGTGACAACCGTCACAACTCGGCTGATTCGCGTTTCTGGGGCTTCGTGCCTGAAGACCACATCGTCGGCAAGCCTATCATCATCTGGCTCTCCATCGACAAGGATCGCGGTTGGTTCGACGGGCATATCCGCTGGAGCCGTCTGTTCCGGTGGGTGGACGGGATGAATTGAAAGTCTCTCTTTCTATCCACCAAGTGATTCTGGCGAAAAACGTTTCAGCATTGCTTGGGCGAGATAAGGTGTATGAATGAAAACAGAATGAAAAAATATATAACGCTATGAACTTGACACGTCACGCATTCGTCTTAGCCCTTGCGGTCTGTACTGTAGGACTGCAGGCACAGGAAGCTGCGCTTCTCGAAGGGTTCGACTATCAGCTGACACCTTCAGCTCCCAGAGGCAATGAATGGGAATCGCCGCAGACACTGGCGCTGAACAAACGCCAGCCGCGTGCTTACACTTTTGCTTTCCCAGATGTCGACGCCGCCAAGGGCGTACTGCCCGAGCGTAGCAGCTACTGGCAGAGCCTCGACGGCACATGGAAATTCCACTGGTCCAAGGACCCTGAGGGCCGTGCCAAAGGCTTTGAAGCGCCTTCGTATGACGTCTCTGCATGGGACGATATCGCGGTGCCGGGCTCGTGGAACGTCCAGGGCATTCAACCCGACGGTAGCCTCAAGTACGGCGTGCCCGTGTACACCAACCAGAAGGTCATCTTCCAGCACCGTGTGGCTGTCGACGACTGGCGGGGAGGTGTCATGCGTAAGCCGGAAAACCCTGCGTGGACCGTCAACGCCTATCCCAACGAGGTGGGCAGCTACCGCCGTCAGTTCGACGTGCCCGCCGCATGGGCAGGACGGCGTATTGTCGTCCACTTCGACGGCGTCGACTCGTTTTTCTACCTTTGGGTGGACGGACGCTACGTAGGCTTCTCCAAGAACTCTCGCAACACGGCGTCGTTCGACATCACTCGTTTCCTGAGTGGCAAGGGGGCTCACACCCTGGCCGTTGAGGTCTACCGCAACTCCGATGGCAGTTTCCTCGAGGCGCAGGATATGTTCCGGCTTCCAGGCATTTTCCGCAGTGTCTACCTGACAGGCGAGTCCGAGGTCTCCATTGCTGACCTCGTCGTGCGGACGTCGTGGATACAGAACAACAACAGCGGAGGGCTGGGCGGACAGCTGGATGCCGAGATTGCCGTCGATGCCACCGTCAGCAACCTCAGTAGCCGACGCCTGAAAGACCTCTATGTGGACTACCGCGTGTGGCCCGTAGAACTTTATGGCGACGACGTACAGTCGGCTGAGCCGCTCGATGTCAACGCCACGGCCGGCGCACCGGTCAAGTCACTGGCCGCTGCGGTCAGTACCCCTCTCTCTCTGGCGGCACACAGCGCCAAACGCATCGACACCCAGTGCCCGGCGGCAGCCGTCCGCACGGCCGTAGCCCTGAAGGGCTGCCGAGCCTGGTCTGCCGAAGCCCCCTACCGCTATGTGCTCACCGCAGAACTTAAGGACAAGAAAGGAACGGTCTATGACGTACGTTCCACCTACTTCGGCGTGCGCACCGTAGAGATCCGCAAGACTGCTGCCAGAGACGATGAGTTCGGTCTGGAAGGGCGCTATTTCTACGTCAACAACCGTCCCGTCAAGCTGAAGGGCGTCAACCGCCACGAGACCAGCCCCACACGCGGACATGCCATCACTCGCGAGCAGATGCTGCAGGAGGTGTTCCTCATGAAGAGGGGCAACATCAACCACGTCCGCAATTCCCACTATGCCAACGACCCCTACTGGTACTACCTCTGCGACAAATACGGTATCTATCTCGAAGACGAGGCCAACATCGAAAGCCACGAATACTACTATGGCGAAGCATCGCTCTCGCATCCCATGGAATGGAAGCCTGCGCACGTAGCGCGCAATATGGAAATGGTACGCGCCCACGTCAACGCTCCCAGTATCGTTATCTGGAGCCTCGGTAATGAGGCAGGTCCCGGCCAGAACTTCGTAGCAGCCTACGAGGCCATCAAGGCCTTCGACACCTCGCGCCCCGTGCAGTATGAGCGTAACAACGACATCGTCGACATGGGGTCCAATCAGTATCCCTCCGTGCCCTGGGTGGAGAGTGTTGCCAAGGGAACGGCAGGCGTCAAGTATCCCTTCCACATCTCCGAGTATGCCCACTCCATGGGCAATGCCGGCGGCGGTCTGGCCGACTTCTGGCGCGCCATGGAATCCAGTAACTTCTTCTGTGGAGGTGCCATCTGGGACTGGGTAGACCAGGCCATCGCCGTGCCCCTGCCCGGCGGCGGCGTGCGCATGAACTACGGCGGCGACTTCGGCGACCTGCCCAACGACGGCATGTTCTGCATGAACGGCGTCATGCTGCCCGACCTCACTCCCAAACCCGAGTACTATGAGGTGAAGCACGTCTACCAGAACGTCGGCGTGACCCTCGCTGACACCCTTGCCGGAAAAATAGAAGTGTTCAACAAAAACTACTTCACCGACCTGAACAGCGTGTGGCCCACCTACCGTCTGCTGCGCGACGGCGTGGAGGTGGCTCACGGCAACGTCAAGGGCTTCAATGGTATGCACCCGGCCCGCAAGAAGCAAGCTTATACCATCCCCTACACCTATGCCGAGCTCGATCCGCATTCCACCTGGACTGCCATCGTCGAGTTCGTCCTCATCAAGGATATGCCGTGGGCCGAGAAAGGCTATGTGCAGATGAGCGAAGAGCTCCTCGTCCGGGCTGCTGACGTTCTGCCAGCTGTGGAAGAGCGCAACCTCCGTGCTCCGCGTAAGGTGCAGCCCACCCTCACCGCCAAGGCAGGCGCCGTCACCGTGGTCTTCGACAATCAGACGGGTACGCTCCAGAGCTACAGCGTCGAGGGTCGGGAACTCATTGGCCAGCAGGGAGGACCCCGGCTCGACGCCCTGCGCGCACCCGTCGACAACGACAACTGGATGCAGCGCGGGTGGTACCAGAACGGCCTCCACTGCCTGCAGCATCGTGCCACCCTCACCGGCTACGATCAGCTGCGCGACGGACGCACCATCGTTGCCTACACCATCGTCAGCCAGGGCACGCACGCCGGCGAGATTGCCGGTGGCAGCAGCGGACGCTACAGCATCCGCCAGGGACGTGCCCTCACCGAGGACGACTTCCACTTCACCACCAACGTCGTTTGGACCCTGCATCCCGACGGCGCACTGCAGATGGAGAGCTACATCGCCGGCAGCAACCCCATGCTCGCGCTGCCCCGCCTGGGCTATCTCTTCCAGCTTCCCGCCCAGTTCAAGCATCTCACCTACTTCGGACGCGGACCTCAGAACAACTACAATGACCGTCAGGCAGGAGCCTTCCTCGGATGCTACAGCAGCAGCGTGCAGCAGCAGTTCGTCGCCTTCCCCAAGCCGCAGGACATGGCCAACCGCGAAGACGTGCGCTGGCTGACACTCACGGCCGACGACGGCACAGGTCTCCTCTTCGCTTCCACCCACGAGCCCGTGGCCACCAGCTGCCTGCCCTGGAGCGATCTCGAACTCACCTTTGCCCCGCACCCCGACCAGCTGCCTGCCAGCAGTGCCACGTGGCTGCATATCGACGTGAAGGACACCGGCCTGGGCGGCACCAGCTGCGGTCAGGCACCGCCCTACCGCTCGCAGCGCGCCCTGGCAGGCGACTATCGCATGGGCTTCCTCATGCAGCCCGTGAAGGGTAGCACCTCAGCCCTGGCCATCGCTGCAGAGAGTCTGCGCAGCCATGTCGCCCGGGGCGTGGCGCCGAAGCCCGTACAGCGTAAGCCTGACGGCAGTGTCAAGGTCTCCGTTGCTGCCTGCAGCAGCGAGGAACCCGGCGAGGGTGCCGACCGCCTCATCGACGGCGACCCCGGCAGCATCTGGCACACCGCCTACGGCGTCACCGTGACGAAATATCCGCACACTGTGGACTTCGACTGCGGCGAGGTCAAGACCCTCAAAGGTTTCACCTACATGCCCCGGCAGGACGGCAGCAGCAACGGATGGATCAAGGCCTACCGCGTGCAGCTTTCCGACGACGGACAGACGTGGGGCGACGCCATCGCTGAAGGCACCTTCGAGAACAATGCCAACCTTCAGCGCGTCACCTTCGTCAAGCCTGCCCGCGCACGCTACCTCCGCTTCACGGCACTCTCCTCCCAGAACGGTCTTGACTTCGCCTCTGGAGCCGAGTTCAGGGTGCTGGCAGAGTAGTACTCAAAGGCGTGAAATCACCTGAAAACGTACTTTTTTCGTGGAAAAACGAAAAAAAACGAGCAAAGGTAAGTGTTAGTTCGCAAATAATACTTACCTTTGCCCCGCTTTTCCGATGGAAAAGCCTCGGGATTGGGATATGGTGTAATGGTAACACAACAGGTTTTGGTTCTGTTTTTCCTGGTTCGAATCCGGGTATCCCAACTACACAGCAAGTGAAGAGTGAAGGATGAAATGTTTCACTCTTCATTTTTTTGTTACAGTCTGCAAAACACACGTAACCAAAAGGGTTGACATCTAACGCAGGCATCAGCTCTGTATTTTTGCTGAGGGGGGAGTGCTTAGTGGAAAGTAATAATTTCTTTTCTCTTTTCTTCCTTTTTTCACGACAGATTCGGGGATTAGTTGTATCTTTGTGGCGTTGTCTGCATCGTCCCTGTGCCGGACAGGTGCTGATGCAGTATCTCCAGTGAATTAATCCTCGCTATCCCTTCCACATGAAACATATTTCCTTCTTCTCGTTCGTCGTCCTTTCCCTCCTTCTCCTCGCCTCCTGCACGGGGCGCAAGGAAACACTGTACCGCGAAGCTCTGGCCGAAGCCAAGCGTCAGAACCTGGCCTATGAGCCTGTCACGGGCGACTCCCTGCTGCGCTGTGCCGTCGACTATTTCGACCGCCACGGCACGGCCAACGACCGTCTCCTCTCGCGCTACCTCCTGGGCTGCGCCTACCGCGACCTCCACGAGGCGCCCCTCGCCCTCATCACCTGGGAGGATGCCGTCGCCTGCGCCGACACCCTCAACCCAGACTGCGACTATGCCACCCTCTTCCGCGTCTATGGGCAGATGGCAGATGTGTACAACAGACAGCATCTGCCAGAAAAACTATTAGCTGCGGAAAATGCAGTAAGCAAATATGCGATACTTGCCAATGACACATTCAACTACATACGGGGAATAGAGCTTCAAGTAAATGCCTATTATATATTGGAGGATTCTGTTGGTATTTTTCAAACCACAGAAAGAGCCAGACATTTGTATGCAGAGAATGGTATGCAGCAAAGAGCGGCCCAAGTATATGCCGCCGCTATCCATTTCCTGGTCAATCACCGTCATTTTGAACAGGCGCGGAAACTGATGGATATCTATGAGAATGAATCCGGGCTTTTCGATGAACGAGGCGACATCGTTCCTTCGCGCGAACAATATTACTATTATAAGGGAATGTATTTCCTGGGAATAGGGCAAACAGACTCTGCTGAATACCAATTCCGCAAGCTGCTGCCTGTAAAAAGAGACTTGCACGATGCCTATCTGGGTCTGTTCTCTTTGTACCAGGAGACACAGCTGCCTGATTCTGCGCTCAAGTATGCACGTATGTATGTAGATGCTTTGATGCAGCACATTGCAGATACGAAAATCGAGGCTGTCACACAAGCTGAAGGCATGTACGACTACCATCGTCATGAGCAAATCGCTCAGAAAGAGCGTCAGGAGGCACAAAAAGCAAGGGTTATATTGATATGCGTCCTAACGTTTGTGTGTATCGCA
>CAMVFC010000029.1 GCA_947166655.1 uncultured Prevotellaceae bacterium | reverse complement strand
TTAGTGATACAGCTTCGTATCACCGGTGATACGACACTGATAGCTTAGTGAAACCAGAATTATTCTCTATGCCTGTAGCGATGTAAGGTGTAGTTTAACCCAAACCGTCATTAGAGTTGTAGTGAGAATGGCCTATGCTTTGTGCCGTTTTGTGCTTTGAACGAAGGAACAGTGCGGGCATTGTGTATGGCTACGGGTAGGCGAGCTTGCCCGGGAATCTGAGTGAAAAGGTAAAAGATGCCAGAATAGAGGCGGTAATCACAGCAATAATTCATGAAGACAAACATTGAAAGCCCTTGTATTGACCCAATCAGAGTTAAAGACGGCTGGAAATGATGGATGTTAAAAAACTTTGCTATATAATTTGGCGATTCGGAAGAAAAGGGTTACCTTTGCAGTTGAAGTTAATGAAAAGTGCTTCAATGAATAGTCTTAACTAGACAATCAGCTATGTTCAATTGATAGATTTTGAAGAAGATATGACGAATAATACTCGAACCAATACACTTATCAAGTGGGGATTTGTTGTAGGGGATTTTATAGTTCTCAATATCCTGCTGGCATTGGCTTTGTACACAGATTACAGTCTGGTGCATGGAGGCGATGTAGCCAAGCGGGTGTTCATCTTGGTGTGTAATGTGGCCATGGCCCTGAGTGAGACGCAATTCTCCACAGTGGTTCACATGCGTTGGGTGGGTGCAGATCATATCATTCGTCGTACGACCATGCTGATCCTGACACAGACGCTGTTATCGTATGTCATCTTGCGCGCCTTGCAGTATGGCTCACGTATCGGCAATGTGCTGCTGGTCATGGGTGTCATTCTGCTCATTTCCTTTTACCTCCTACGTATTGCCGAGCGACTCATCCTCAAGAGTCTGCGCTTCTTCGGACGTAACACACGAACGGTTACGATGGTCGGATCTCACATTCAGCTTCGGAAACTCTACGAACGTCTGGCGAGTGACTTGACGATGGGCTATAAGATGCAAGCTTATTATGGTCGTCTTGAAAATATGCCGCAAGCAGGTGATGTCGATGATTTCGTTCGCCTGCTGGATACGCCCGACCAGTTGCAGCTGGGTGATGAGCTCTATCTGTGCGTGTCACGTTCGGAAATGTCGCTTATCCAGCGTACGGCACGGTTGTGTGACAACCGCCTGGTCAAGTTCTACTACGTGCCGTGGCCTGAAGAGACGCTGAAGCTGCAACCTGTCATCCTTGACAACTTCGAGCTTTTTACAACTTACACATCGCCTCTTGAGGATGGCACGAACCAGATTATCAAGCGTGTGTTCGACATTGTCATGTCGTCATTATTCCTCTTGGCGGCTGGACTGCTGTTCCCGATTGTTGCCATCATCATTAAGAGGCAGAGCCCCGGTCCTATCTTCTTCAAACAGTTGCGCACAGGCTTGGATGGCCGTAGCTTCTACTGCTATAAGTTCCGCTCCATGCATGTCAATAAAGAGGCCGATACTGCGCAGGCCACGGAGGACGACCCCCGCAAGTTCCCCTTCGGTAACTTCATGCGTAAGGCGAATATCGACGAGCTGCCTCAGTTCTGGAATGTGTTGCGTGGCGACATGAGCATCGTAGGACCCCGCCCACACATGCTGGCCCACACCGAACAGTACTCCCAGCTCATCGAGAAGTATATGGTGCGTCACTTCGTGAAACCTGGTGTTACGGGGTGGGCACAGGTGACAGGTTTCCGCGGCGAGACCAAGGAACTGTGGCAGATGGAAGGGCGTGTGGAGCGCGACATCTGGTACATTCAGCATTGGAGCATCTGGCTCGATATCCGCATCATTTGGATGACGATTAAGACGATTTTTGTGCACGACTCACATGCGTATTGAAATTGAAAAGTTGAAAAATTGAAAAGTTGAAAAATTGAAAAATTGAAGAATTGAAAGATTGAAAGGCTGAAGAATTGAAAGATTGAAAAGGTTGAAAGATTGAAAGGTTGAAGAATTGAAAGATTGAAAAGGTTGAAAGATTGAAGAATTGAAAAGTATTCAGAGTCGCTGACGCTTGAAGTCGTGGCAAAGGCGAGCGGGAAGATTCTCTATAATCAAGAAAAAAGTGAAGAAGCTCTTTTTCATAGTACTATGCCTCGTGGCATCGCACGTATCGGCTCAAGATTTCCAGAGTGGAGAAGAGCCTGGGACTGTCCTGACCAACACATTCTGGAGCGATTGTTTTGTGCAGGCCGATTTGGACATGTCACTCCAGAACCCTTACGGGTATTCGTTCAGTAATGTCTTTCCTAATGGTAAATCGTTTGGACTGGATGTGGCTGTCGGTAAGTGGTTCGCACCGTTGATAGGTGTGCGTGGTAAATTCAACTGGGAGAACGCCTTGCCGCTTTTGAAGAACGGTCATGCTAATTGGCTGGCACCCTTCTATCATCCCGGAGTCAACCGCAATCGGGGGGGCTATATCGCAGCCTATGGCGATGTGCTATTGAATCTTCATGCCCTTTTCCTCCCGTACCGTGCAGACCGGACGTGGAATCTCAGCGTCTATCCGCGTGTTGGCGTTAACTACAATTTCGGTGTCAGTAAGGGCGCTTTGGCTGTGGGTGTAGGTGTGCTGAATACTTACCGTCTCACGCCCCGCTGGAGTGTTTATGCCGATGTTGCTTATGTGATGAGCGGCAGTGGCTTTGTCGGTTCGGAGAATACCAAAGCCACGGGCACAGGCTCGGGTAGCAATGGCTACTTCTCATTGGGCATCGGTGCACAATATGATATCACTCGAGGCCAAACATCAGAGCGCGCAGTGGAGACACGCGGTTTTTGGAACAACTGGTTTGCTCAGGCATCGCTCGACATGACACTGATGAACCCCTATGGATGTAATTTTTTCAGCCATGCGCTTACCAAGGGACGTACGCATGGCCTTACCGTAGGTCTGGGCAAATGGTTCACTCCGGAGATAGCGTTGCGTGGTCTTGTACAATGGGAGAATGGACTCATCAAGAACTCGAAACTGGAATGGGTGCCCCCTGTTGATGATCCTTCACAAAACTATGAAGGTCATGGCTTTGTGGTTCTTGGGCTCGATGCTTTGTTTAATCTTACCAACATCATCCAAGGCTATCAGGAGAACAAACTTTGGCATACGTCGGTTTATGGTCGTGCCGGGCTGCTCCATCACTTCAAGATCGATTCCTACTCACCCGTACTTGGTGCGGGCGTGGAACAGTCCTATCGGCTTGATGACCGTTGGAGCCTTTTTGGAAACGTTGGCTACCAGGTGACCACCAGTGAAGGCAGTGCCGGAATGACAGGCATGAAAGTCGGTGAGGGCAGTAATGGCTTCTTCACGTTTAACGTTGGTGCAGTTTTTGATATAGGTGAACGCACATGGAAACGTTAAGATACCACCATCCGCTGAGGGTTCTCTTGCTTGTTGCCCTATGCCTTATCCCGACCATGGGACAAGCCCAGGAACACCGTTCCGATGCCTTGGACGATGTGCTGGAGTATATCCCCTATGCCTCTGTATTCGCCTTGAAGGCGTGTGGCGTCTCGAGCCGTGATGACTGGCCTAAGCTGGCGTTGACAACTGCGGCCTCATGGGTAGTAACGGCGGGCGCCGGTTACGTGTTGAAGCATAGCATTCATGAATGGCGCCCGGATCATTCAGACCGTAAGTCCTTCCCTTCCGGACATGCTCTTATTGCCTTTGCCGGAGCCACGGCGCTGCACTATGAGTTTCACCACGTGTCACCCTGGATTTCTGTCTCAGCCTACACCCTGGCTACTGCCGTGGCTGTGGACCGTGTCGTTCGCGACCGCCATCATTGGTACGATGTAGCGGCAGGTGCCGGCATCGGTGTCTGTGCTACTGCCGTCACGTGGTGGGTGAGCGATCGCATCATCAAGAACGATCGTGTGCAGCTGGGATTCACCGGGAATCGCGTCGATCTGGCCATACGTCTGTAAAACGGGACGCGGTGCCTTATACATTATTCACATAAAGACATGACAGAAGCCCCAATTGGAAAACTTTTCTTTGAACTGATACAAATTGCGCTGCATCGGCGTGAAGACTTCGAATGCCCCCCCTCTGCCCGCCAGTGGCCTATACTTTATCGTCTGGCAGTCAAGCAGGCATTGGTAGGTGTGCTTTACCCCGCTGTAGAGCGCACTTTGTCTCTCCATCCTCTACAAGAGCGTCGTCCACAATGGCTTATCGACTGGGTAGGTTCACGCATGGGCATTGAGCATGAGAACGAAAGGCTCAACGGCCGCGCACGTGACATAACGGAACTTTTTACCAGCTTGGGAGTTCGCTCCTGTGTGCTGAAAGGACAGGGGGTGGCGTTGCTTTATCCGGATCCGCTACTTCGTCAGCCAGGAGATATTGACCTGTGGGTCGAAGGGAAACGTGCGGATACAGAACGTCTGCTGCGCCAACGTTGGAAAGTGGGGGAGGAAGTCTACCACCACTTTGACGTGGAAATCTACGATGACACCGAGACGGAAATCCACGTCATACCTTCTTGGCTCTATAATCCTTTTGCCAATGCACGTATGCAGCGGTTCTATCATCAGCAGGCAGAGCATCAATTCACCCATGCCGCTCAGCGGCTTGCGGGCGATGGTGCGTGCGATGCTATGGGCTTCAATGTGCCTACGCTCGTTTTCAATCTTGTATTCTCGCTTTCCCATATCTGGCATCATTTCTTCGACGAAGGTGTCGGCTTCCGTCAGCTGATGGATTACTATTATCTCTTGATGCATTCCACAGAAGAGGAACGTGTTGAGGCCATGAAGGTGCTTCGCTCCCTGAACATGGCAGGCTTCGCAGGAGCTGTGATGTTCATTCTGGAACGTGGCTTTGGGCTGGATGAGGAACATCGGCTGTGCCCGTCGGATTGCTGGCGTGGCGGAATACTGCTGGAAGAGATTGCTACAGGAGGGAACTTCGGACAGTATCGGTCCAAGGGTGGCGCGTCGGCTACTGAAGGCCCCTTGCGTAGAGGATGGCGCAAGACACGTCGACAGTTACGCTTCTTACGTGCCTTCCCGTGTGAGGTTCCCTGGATTCCGCTGTGGAAATGCTGGCACTATTTATGGCGTCGCCATCACGGCTATCATATTCATTAGTTGCTTAAAGACTACTGGTACTTTGATAATTCTATTTAAATCTTTGGCTAAGTGGGAAAAATGCTGTATCTTTGCGGCGGTTTTCTAAGATAAAGAAAGAATGTATTTTAAAGATAAATAGAATAAGAATATGAAAACAGCACTTATAACTGGCGTCACAGGACAAGATGGTTCTTATTTGAGCGAACTTTTGCTTGAAAAAGGCTACGATGTTCATGGCATCATTCGCCGCTCCAGTGTTGACTTCCGTCAGCGCATTGCCCACCTTGAAGGCCAGCCTCATTTCCATCTTCATTATGGTGACCTGGGCGACTCCATGTCAATCGTGAAGATTGTGAGCAAGGTCCGTCCGGATGAAGTCTATAACCTGGCAGCACAAAGTCATGTTCAGGTCTCGTTTGACTCTCCTGAATTCACCGCAGACGTTGACGCTACGGGCGTCCTTCGCGTGTTGGAGGCTGTGCGTGCCTGCGGATTAGAAAAGACCTGCCGCATCTACCAGGCCTCGACGTCAGAGCTTTATGGCAAGGTGGAGGAAGTACCGCAGAATGAGAATACGCCGTTCCATCCTTATAGCCCCTATGCTGTGGCTAAGCTTTACGGCTTTTGGATTGTCAAGGAATACCGTGAAGCATACGACATGTTTTGCTGTTCTGGCATCCTGTTCAATCACGAATCAGAACGCCGGGGTGAGACCTTCGTCACCCGTAAGATTACCCTCGCTGCTGCACGCATTGCACAAGGTCTGCAGGACTGCTTGTATCTGGGCAACCTCTCTTCACTGCGTGACTGGGGGTATGCCAAGGATTACGTGGAGTGCATGTGGCTTATTCTCCAGCAAAATAAACCAGAAGACTATGTCATCGCCACGGGTGTGCAGCACAGTGTGCGCGAGTTCGCTTATTATGCCTTTAAACATATAGGTATTGAGCTGGAGTTCCGTGGAGAAGGCTTGGAGGAGAAAGGAATCGTCAAGAGCATCGATCCTCAAGTCTCTGCTCTCAATGCTCAGCTTTCGGTCGGTGATGTCGTTATCGCGGTTTCTCCCGACTTCTACCGTCCCACTGATGTTGTTAACCTTTGGGGCGATCCTACCAAGGCGAAAGCCAAGTTGGGCTGGGATCCGGGCAAGACCAGTTTTGAACAACTGGTGCAACTGATGGTGGAGCATGACATGGCACAGGTGGCGTCGGAAGGCGCTGCCGCCAAGGTGCGTACGAATTTGGCAGAGTACCTGGAGAAGGGTATTGTCCGATGAAGGTCCCGAATACGATGAACCATCCTCCCCGCGTTTTTGTCTCGGGATGCTATGACTTGTTACACAGCGGCCATGTCGAGTTCTTCCGGCAAGCTGCTGAATATGGTGAGTTGCATGTCGGTATCGGTTCCGACGAGACCATTCTTCACTATAAGCACCACGCGACCCGCTATCCCGAACAGGAACGTCTGTTTATGGTCAGCAGCATTCGATACGTGCATCGAGCATACATCAATGCCGGCAGTGGCATCCTCGATTTTGAACCGACGTTGGATATTGTACAGCCAGATATCCTGGTTGTCAACTGCGACGGTGACAGCCCAGCCAAACGAGAGTTGTGCAAGCGTCGTGGTATCCGCTATGTGGTGCTCCAACGAACACCCCATGAAGGTCTCATGGCCCGTAGTTCCACGGCACTAAAGCAAGACTGCCAGCTGCCCACGCGGTTGGATTTGGCTGGTACGTGGATCGATCAGCCCAGCGTCTCAAAACTGGCTCCCGGATGGGCGCTGACGCTTTCGCTGGAACCCACCTTCGATATTCGTGACCGTTGCGGCTTGAGTACTTCCACACGTAATCTCATCCGTGAGTTATGGCCGCAGAAGCTGCCCGACATGGATCCGCAGAAGTTGGCACGCCTCGTCTTCTGCTATGAGAATACGCCAGAGCGTTCTGACGGTATCATCAGTGGTGCACAAGATGCCATCGGTATCTGCGTTCCTGGTCTGGCACGTCACTATTACGAGGGTCGCTTTTGGCCTTCGCGTATCGAGACCTGTGAGGATGACGGAGTGCTCTCGTGGCTCGAATCTCATCTCTGTCTTATTCCCTTGACACCTCGTCGACCTGGTTGTTCCGTCGTGGAAGGAAAGGATGTCTCACTTCGCAAAGTGCAGGCGTTGGTCGCAGCGGCAGATGCTTGTTGGGATGCCATCTTGCGTTGTGATTTTGATGCTTTTGCCGAGAGCTATCTCGCTTCTTTCCGTGCTCAGGTGGACATGTTCCCTGGCATGATTCATCCCTGGTTGCCGGACGGCGAGCGGACGGAGGAAATCGAGCAGGCTATTGACCGCTGGTCCAGCGTTGAAGGAGTGCATGCATGGAAGCTCGCCGGTGCCGGCGGCGGTGGTTATCTGGCACTCGTCGTGAATGAAGTCTCCTCCTTCTGTGCGGCCCATGCAGAAGCCATACCCTTGACGGCCCGGCGCCCGTCTAACATGCGATAAAAAGATTTAATAGATTCTTTATTCATACGACTATGATGGACAAACAATCCAAGATTTATGTAGCCGGTCACCGCGGTATGGTAGGTTCTGCCATTGTCCGCGAACTTAACCGACAGGGCTACACGAACATCATTACCCGCACACATGCAGAACTCGACTTGACTCGTCAGGTTGAGGTCGAAGCGTTCTTCGAGCAGGAACGTCCTGAATATGTTTTTCTCGCGGCAGCTAAGGTTGGTGGTATCGTTGCCAACCAGTCGGCTTTGGCTGATTTCATGTACGACAATATGGTGCTCGAAATGAATGTCATCCATGCTGCGTGGAAGAATGGCTGCAAGAAGCTTGAGTTCTTAGGTTCCTCCTGTATCTATCCCCGCATGGCGCCTCAGCCGATGCCCGAGAGTTGTTTGCTAACAGGTGAACTGGAGAAGACCAATGAAGCTTATGCACTGGCTAAGATTAGTGGACTGAAATACTGCGAGTTCCTGAACCGTCAGTATGGTACGGACTACATCTCCGTGATGCCCACGAATCTCTATGGTCCCAATGACAACTATCATCCTGAGCACAGTCATGTGCTTCCTGCACTTATCCGTCGCTTCCATGAGGCTAAGGTGGCAGGCTTAAAAGAAGTTACCTGCTGGGGTGACGGCTCACCTCTGCGCGAGTTCCTCTACGTGGACGATCTGGCGAACCTGTGTGTGTTCCTCATGAATAACTATTCTGGCAATGAGACCGTCAATGCCGGTACGGGTAAAGAACTGACCATCAAGGCCCTCACAGAACTGGTGGCTAAGGTCGTCGGGTATGAGGGAGAAATCAAATGGGATACCACGCGCCCCAACGGTACACCGCGTAAGCTGCTGGATGTCTCCAAAGCCACACGCTTAGGTTGGACTTATCACACAGAACTGGAAGATGGAATACGTCTGTCCTACGATGACTTCCTGAACAATCCTATGCGTGCTGAGCGATAAACCCTAAACGCTCAATCGATTAAAAAAGAGCTGTCTCAATGGTCATTGAGACAGCTCTTTTTTGATTGGGGATGAACTCCCAATTGGTTAGCGAATGAAGTTCGTCCGGGCGAGTGGTTCGTGTGTCGGATGTCCGTCCTCGCGTGTGTTCAACTTCTTGATCATCCAGGCCATGTTGCGCCCCAAGGTGCGCATGGTTTGCATTCCTTCTTCATCCTGAGCCGCCTGTCCAGGAGTTTGGCCATAGACCATGTTCCAGTATTGCGACGTGACGAGCGGCATATTCAATATGGCAAAATACTTGTTCAGGCGGTCGAAAGCTGCTGAGGCTCCGCCACGACGACATACGACAACGCTGGCTCCAGGCTTGAACTGAAGGTCGGGGCCCAGCGAATAGAATACGCGGTCAAGTAGTGCACAGAGCGATCCGTTAGGGCCACCATAATACACGGGTGACCCCACGACGAGGCCGTCGATGTCATCTTTTATGACACGCATCACCTGGTGATAGAGGTCGTCGCGGAAGGTGCATCGTCCTTCGCGTCCGCACCAACCGCAAGCAATACAGCCTTGGACAGCTTGCTTGCCTATGTTGATAATTTCTGTCTCGATGCCCTCGGCTTGCAGTGTGGTGGCTACTTCCTCAAGCGCCAGACGAGTGTTGCCATTGGAACGAGGACTTCCGTTGATGAGTAGAACCTTCATGGGATGAATTTTAGGAATAGTTGAACTTTCGGATGTTGTCCTGTACCACAGATTACACAGATTTTACAGATTTCCTTTTCCATATTAATTCGCTACTATGTTAATGAGTTACATCAGTGTAATAGTGAACCGAAAGCGTCATAATGAGGACGAGTTGAATCTGTAGGATCCGTGCAATCTGTAAGTTCATGAACAAGCGAAACTTTTATTGAGTTAACTTAGGCGTATTCTTTTAATTAACAAATATTCCAAAGCTAATTTACAGAACCCACCTATAACGAGTCGCCGAAGTCTTCGCGGAACTTGGTGGCCAGGTCTTCCTGCCAGTGTCCGATTTCCTTCATGCGTCCGAAGAAGAATCGTAGCACTGAAGGCTCATAGGTCCACTTCAGTCCGCCGATGATGTTGCGGTTGTCCCAAACCCATTTCACGCGGTCGGCACAGTATTTTATCTGGCTCAGCGTGAAGACGCGGCGTGGCACTGCCAGACGCTGCAACTCCAGTTCTGCATAGCGTTCCGTGCCGTCAGGTTCGCGCTGTTCCGACACCGTACCGCGCTCCATGCCACGGATGCCACCGGCAATGTACAGGGCGGCACCTACAGCGGCGGCAGGATACTTGTTGTGAGGCATCTTCGGCACGAACTCAGAGCAGTTGAGGTGAGCGCCCAAGCCTCCTGCGGGCTTGATGACAGGCACTCCGTAGTCGTCCAGCTCCTTCACCAGATAGGCGATGAACTCGGGACCCTGGTTGATATATTCCATGTCGAGTGACTCGTACAGGCCTTGAGCCATGGCTTCCATGGAGCGTACTTCCATACCACCGTAAGTGAGGAATCCTTCATAGAGCGGCACGTACTCCATCATCTCGTTCGTGAACTTAGGATTGACGCTGGTGATGATACCGCCGCGTGAGAAACCAAGTTTGCGTGCTGAGAAGTATACGATGTCGCACTTGGCAGCCAGCAGATGATAGATTTCCTTGGTCGTCATGAACTTGCACTGTGCCTCTCTGGTCTTCATGAAGTAGACGTTGTCCTGCAGCAGCGATGCATCGAGCACGGAGCGCACGCCATAATCGTGGCAGATGTCGGCCACGGCCAGCATGTTCTCCAGCGAGACGGGCTGTCCGCCAATCAGGTTGGTGCCGGCCTCGATACGCACGAAGGCCACCTTCTCAGGGCCATATTGCTCGATGGTGGCACGAAGCAGGTCGAGGTCGAAGTCACCCTTGAAAGGATCGTCGCTTTGCGGCAATAAGCCTTTTTTGTTGACAACTTCAATGACTTCGCCGCCGAGACGCGTGATGTGCGCTTTCGTCGTGGTGAAGTGGAAGTTCATGATGGTTACCATTCCAGGTTTCACGTATGCTTCTGCCAGAATATTCTCGCAGGCGCGTCCCTGGTGGGCTGGCAGGACATTGTCGGTTCCGAAGACCTCTTTCACAGCAGCTTTCACACGGTTAAATGTCTCAGAGCCAGCATAGGAGTCGTCGGCCTGCATCATGGCCGCCACCTGCAGGTCGGTCATGCCGTTGACACCGGAGTCGGTGAGCATGTCCATATAGATGTCCTTGTTCTGAAGCAGAAAAGTGTTGTTGCCTGCATCCTGAATGGCACGCAGACGCTCTTCCACAGGTAGGAGGGTGAGCTTTTGAACCACGCGCACTTTGTGCATTTCCAGAGGCACCTGGTGCTCTGGTTGATAAAATTTTACGTTTGACATGTTGGGTTACGTTTGTTTGTTAAAAGTCTCGTATTTTAAGTGTCTGCGGCGCAAAGGTAGGCATAAATTATGGAATAAATGCAAAATATCCCTATAAAATTACACAAAAATCCTGAGATGAAAATTTGGCGATGTAATCTTTTCGCACTATCTTTGCGCCCACAAATGGATAACCCCTCTTTTACACCTTATTAAATATAAATGGCAAAGCAAAAAGAAGAACAGTTAGAGTCCATTCTTGACCTGAACAGCAACAATGTCTGGGACGTGAGTGAGGATGAGATTGTACAATTATGGGAGAAAGAGCGCACGGATGAAGGTTTCCCTCCCTGCGAGGAGAAGCTTCTCAATACCATTCGTTTGGCATACGAGGTGGTGCACTTCGACAGCACCGACGAGCGCGAGAATGCCAAATACACGAATGGTGAATGGGCGACTTTTGCACGTTGCGATGCGCGCAAAGGCGACGTGGCCATACGTCGTCGTTCCATCACACGGCTGAACGACCTCAGCTATGAGAATATCAAGCATATTACAGCAGCTACCCTGCTCGAACTCATCGACCGCAACTTCGGAGGCGGGTGGGAGAGTATCCCTCTCTCGGTGAAAGATATCATCGAGAGTGGTTTCGACATTTCTACGACGACCCTCCCTGCCACACGTATTCATGCCGCAGGCGGTACGCTGGAGAAGAAAGTCGCAGACGGCTACGAAGTACTGGAGATACAAAAAGGCACGTGGGTGGAAGCTATTTTTGCGAAGAAAAAAGCCCCTGTCACCAAACTTCGTTCTATCACGGAGGACGCTTACGACGAAGAAGGTAACCGGCGCCGTCGTTCGGATGAGGATGATGACGAAGACGTCATTGACGAGGTAGAGGACGAGGATGAGGAGGATGATGACGAGGATGTACAACCCTCGGTAGATGACGATACCTTCTACTCCAGCTACGCTCCCGAGGCAGATGTCAAGGAAGACGTGGACGATGATACCGCTGGTCTCTCCGTGCTGGAATAATTTCTCCGACAGATGTTCCTTGCTTCCGTCTTCATAGCGTATTTCCTGCTGCTGTTGATGATTTCACGACTGACAGCAGGCAAGGTCTCTTCTAACGATACTTTTTATCGGGCAGAGCGGCGGTCCCCTTGGTGGGCCGTCGCTTTTGGCATGTTGGGCGCTTCGCTCAGCGGTGTCACCTTTGTCAGCGTTCCTGGGATGGTACGCACCACGGAGATGACCTATTTGCAGATGTGCCTTGGGTTCATCCTGGGATATGCCCTCGTGGCCTTTGTCCTCCTGCCAGTCTATTATCGTCTGGGGGTGACCTCCATCTACACCTATCTGCAGCATCGCTTTGGCCGGACGGGATACCATACGGGTGCCTCCTTCTTCCTGCTGTCGAAATTCGTGGGGGCGGCCGTGCGGCTCTTCCTCGTCTGTTCCATTTTGCAGCAGCTGGTGTTCGATCCCCTGGGCGTGCCGTTCGGTCTTTCGGCGCTGATACTCTTGTCGTTGATCTGGCTATATACCCGCCGAGGAGGCATTGCCACCATCGTTTGGACCGACTGCCTGCAGACGATAGTCCTGCTGGTGGCTCTGCTGCTTATCATTCGTGCTTTTCTCCATGCGGAGGGATGGACGCTGCAACAGGCCGTATGCCAGATTGCCGACAGCCCCATGAGTCGCGTCTTCGTCTGGGACGACTGGTCGTCGCGGCAGGCTTTCTGGAAGCAGTTCCTCAGCGGTGCGTTTATTGTGGTAGTGATGACGGGACTCGACCAAGACATGATGCAGAAGAACCTCACATGTCGTACCCTGAGAGATTCGCAAAAGAATATGCTTGTCAATGGCATTCTATACTTCCCCGTGAATCTGCTGTTCCTGGCTTTGGGCGTGTGGATGTACCTCTATGCCTCCCATCACGGCATCGTCCTTCCAGCCAAAGGCGACGAGGTTCTTCCTTCGCTCGTGGTTGGCGGCTATCTGGGGCAGAGTGTTCTATGGATTTTTGCGCTTGGCATCTCTGCCGCCGCTTTCTCCAGTGCCGATAGTGCCATGACAGCGTTGACCACCTGCGTCTGCATCGATTTGATGGAGCGCCCCGACGATAAACGTTTGCGGCAGTGCGTCCACCTGGCCGTCGTTGTGGCAGTCTTCCTGTTTATCCTCGTCTTCAGGGTAGTGAACAGCACGAGCGTTATCGACGCAGTCTACACGATTGCGTCCTATACCTATGGCCCTCTGCTCGGGCTCTTTGCCGTCGGTCTTTTCGCGAAGCGATGCCAACCGCGTGCCGCCTGGATACCCGTCGTCTGTGTGGTCAGCCCAATCGCTTGTTATCTGTTGTCACGCCTGGCGCAAGACTGCTGGGGATATCACTTCGGCTACGAGATCCTTCTGCTCAACGGGGTGCTGACCGCTTTCGGATTGTGGCTTTCAAGCAGACACTTTCCCGCAACATATTTTTGACATTTGACCTATTCTTTGTAACTTTGCAGCCATGAACGGAAAACGTAAAAACCGCTGGATCATCCCGCAGGGACATGAACTCACCGAGATGGACCGGATTATTCTCGCCGCACAAGAGCGAGGCAAAATTGTGCCGACACGCGCACTCATAAAAACCCCCGAGCAGATTGAGGGCATTCGGCGTGCCGGGGTCGTCAACACAGGCATACTGGATATGCTCACCGACAAAATTCATGCGGGCATGTCCACTCTGGAAATCGACGACATGGTGGCAAAGTATACGGCAGACCATGGCGCTATTTCTGCCTGTCTGGGTTATGAAGGCTTTCCTAAGTCGTGCTGTACCAGTGTGAACGAAGTGGTGTGTCATGGAATCCCCAACGAATGGGAGGTGTTGGAAGACGGCGATATCATCAACGTCGACTGTACCACGATTCTCGACGGCTACTATGCCGATGCTTCGCGCATGTACATTGTGGGCGGCAAGACCGATGCCCGCCGGCAGAAACTCGTGGACGTGGCGTGGGAATGTCTGAAAATAGGCGAGGAAGTGTGCTCTAAGCCTTATGTTTACGTGGGTGATATCGGCAATGCCATTCAGAAACATGCACGTAAGAATGGTTTCAGTGTCGTGCGCGACCTGGCCGGTCATGGAGTGGGGCTGGAGTTCCATGAGGAGCCTGATGTAGACCACTACGGTCACAAAGGAACGGGGATGCTGCTTGTTCCCGGTATGGTCTTCACCATTGAGCCTATGATTAACATGGGCACGTGGGAAGTGTTTTGCGACGAAGAGGACGGATGGACCATCGTCACCGAGGACGAGATGCCCAGCGCCCAATGGGAACATACTTTTGTGATGACAGAGCACGGCGTAGAGGTACTGACGCACTGACGCTCTTTCAAGGTCAGATAGTCTTAATCCTAATTCTAATGCTCGATTGGGCTTAAAGCCTTGGACAGTACTGTGACAACGGCTTCCAGTCCGATGCGGTCGTCGTCGTCGAAGTCATTAAGGCGCGTGCTGTCGATGTCAAGGACGCCGAAGAAGCGTTGCGATTGCCTTTCGGCGGACAGGCAGATGGGTACGACGATTTCCGACCGTGAGAGCGAACTGCAGGCGATGTGTCCGGGAAAGGCATCCACGTCGGGCACGACGAGTGTCCGTCCTTCTGCCCACGCTGTGCCGCAGACGCCGCGTCCTCGCTTGATGCGTGTGCAGGCCACAGGTCCTTGGAAGGGACCGAGCGAGAGCCATTGTTTGTCCTTTGTGACATAGAAACCCACCCAGAAGAATCCGAAGGCGTCGTGTAGGGCAGCCGCTGTGTTGGCGAGCAAGGCCACAACGTCTGTTTCGCCTTCGATCAAGAGGCGATAGTCTTGCAGAAACCGTTGATAGCGTTCGGCTTTGGGCAGCGAGTCAAGGCATTCGATGGTCTGTTCCATCAGTCTTCGTCCTTGCCGTTTCTCTCACCTTCGATTTTCGACATCTTGTCGTTGGAAAAATCGAAGGCATAATATGCTTTCTTGGGCTTGAGCACTTTCAGAAACTCGGTGTAGAATTTCTTCTTCACTGCAGTCTCCTTGACCTCACATTCGAATTTTGCATCGAGCAGTTGTGTGGCTTGTGCGTCTGTCAGCGTGCCGGCTTTTTCTGCCTGCTTATATTTGTCCTTCAGGTCGTCATACTTTTTGTTTGCTTCCTTCTTTTCGGTGAGATAGGCTTTAAGCACGGGAGCGAACTTGGCTTCTGTGGCTTTGTCCAACCTGAGTTTCTTCAGCGTGTAGGCGTAGCGTTTCTCCAGTTTCGAAGCAGCTTGACAGGGGATTGCCGTGGTGAACAACATGATAGCGGTCAGGGCGATGATGAATTTTTTCATTTTCTGTATGGTTTTGATTTCATATTGGACTTGGTTTTTGTGGAAAGGTTTAATCCGAAGAGTCGGCCGATGAGATCTGGACGTCCCATTCGTCGGAGTTCGTTCTCGATGCGCCGCCGCTCTTCGGGCTTGTACCAGAAGAAGAACATTCGCTGAGCTTGTTTCTCAGCCGGTGTCCGTGCCACGTAGACCGGCCGCATCGTGTTGGGGTCGTAGCCCGTGGCCCACATCGTTGTGGCAGTGGTGAGCGGTGTGGGAGTGAAATCCTGCACTTGCTCCAACTGGAAGTCCAGTCGTTTCGTTTCAATTGCGAGTTCTGCCATGTCCTCTGGATGACACCCCGGGTGTGAGCTGATGAAATACGGTATGATTTGCTGCCGGAGGTGTGCCTGCTGGTTGATGCGGTCGAAGAGCGCCTTGAACTGATGGAAGAGGCTGAAGGAAGGCTTCCGCATCAGTTGCAGCACGCGGTCAGAGGTGTGCTCGGGCGCCACTTTAAGGCGTCCGCTGACATGATGCAAGATGAGTTCGCGGGTATATTCTTCGGCGGCTCGGTTCAGGGTCTCGTCGTGCCAGTCATGCAGCAGCAGGTCGTAGCGAACGCCGCTACCGATGAAGCTGTGCTTAATGCCGGGCAGCGAGTCAACGCTGCGATAGATGTCGAGCAGGGGGCGATGGTCTCCACACAGGTTCGGGCATACGTTGGGGTGGATGCAGGAGGGGCGCTGACACCGCTGGCACAGTTGCTGGTTGCGTCCTCTCATCGCGTACATGTTGGCCGACGGCCCTCCGAGGTCGGAGAGGTTTCCGCGGAAGCCTGGCAAATGCGTGATGGCTTCTACTTCGCGTAAAATACTTTCTTTGGAACGGTTGGTGATGAATTTACCTTGATGCACGGATATGGTGCAGAAGGCGCATCCGCCAAAACAACCTCGATGGAGATTGACCGAGAAGCGAATCATCTCGTAGGCCGGAATGCGTTTGCCCTCGTATTTGGGATGAGGCAAGCGTGTGTAAGGCAGGTCGAACGCATGGTCGAGCTGTTCCGTGGTCAGGGGCGGGTAGGGCGGATTGACGACGACCCACTGGCCTCGTGCCTGCTGCAGCAGCCGGTGTGCCGTCCAACTGTTGCTCTGCCGCTCCAGCTGGCGGAAGTTCTCCGCGTGAAGACGCGGCTCGCGTAGGCTGTCTTCATAGCTGTGCAGGACGATGTCTTCCGGACCGATGCCTGAAGGAATTTCTGCCTCGGTGGCATAGCGGGTAACCGTCTGGTGCATAGGAGCGTTGTGGATGATGCTGTCAGAAGTCGTACAGCCTAAGGCTTCGAGGAAAACCTTCCTCGTGAGCATCGCCTCGCCCGTCTGGGAATCATAGGCGAGTTGTGGGTGTCCGCTCTCGACGGCTGCCGTCATGCGTGTTGCCAATTCCACGGTCGACTGTTCGCCCATTCCGTAGAGTATCGCATCCGCATCGGCATCCAGGAGCAGGGAGGGCCGTAGGCGTTGCTGCCAGTAGTCGTAGTGTGCCACCCGCCGTAGCGATGCTTCGATTCCTCCGAGCACGATTGGCACGTCGGGATAGAGGCGGCGCACGCATTCCGTATAGACGATGGTCGGGTACTCCGGCCGCAGGTCGTGGCGTCCGTCGGGGCTGTAGGCATCTTCAGAACGTAGCCGTCGGGCGGCCGTGTACTTGTTCACCATAGAGTCCATGCATCCGGGTGAGATGCCGAACCACAGCCGTGGCCGTCCTAACCGGCGAAAATCACGTAAGTCGCCGTGCCAGTCGGGCTGCGGGATGATGGCCACCCGCAGGCCTTCATCTTCCAGAAGACGTCCGATTACGGCCGCACCGAACGAAGGATGGTCGACGTAAGCATCGGCGGACAGCAGAATGACGTCGGCCTGCGTCCAGCCGCGCAGCTCCATCTCCTTTCGGGTCGTGGGCAGAAAATCGGATAGCTGAGGCATGGTGGGGGAGGGGTGGGGTTAAGGGGGAACGTGCGCTTAACGACGTATGCGGTCGAGTAAGTTCTTGTTGATGGACAACAGTTTGCGCTGCTGCGACTTGATGTCAGATGTCACCTGGTCGTAAAGTTCCTGCATCGCATGAGCGAGCGGTGGGCGGTTCGTTTCAGCATTCTTATTAATGACGACGCGCAAACCCTTAGGGATGAGGCGGATGTCGATGTCCTCGGCGGCCTCGGCAGGTTCGCCGTCATAGTGGATGACGCCCGATTGTGTGCGGTGTACGTGAAGCGCTTTGCATCGGAACGTGCGCACGTGCGAATTGGTGTCGAGCGTCTTGTTGAGCATCTGCATGACCAACTGTGGCGCTTCCAGCACATTGAGCGGCTCAATAATGGTGACGTCGAGCAGGCCGTCACTCATCGACGCCTGAGGAGCAATGTAGAAATTATTCCCATATTGGGAAGCATTGCCGCAGGCGATGAGGAAAGCTTTATAGTGTTCTTTGAAGCCGTCGATTTCCAGCTCGTAGGTTTCGGGCTGGTAAGAAAGTCCTCCGCGCAGCGTGTTCTCTATGTAGGTCATCAGTCCGCGCTTGCCGCTTCCGGCAAACTTTTCGCTGATGAAAGCATCGAACCCCATGCCGCAGGTGCAGAAGAATGGAATATCGTTGATGAGTCCGTAGTCAACAGCCTCAATCTGGCACTCTGCCAGTACGCGCAGGGCGCCTTCGGGGTCCATGGGAATCTGGAGGTGTCGTGCCAGTCCATTGCCGCTTCCCATCGGGATGATGGCAAGGGCTGTCTCTGAATGTCGGAGCGAGCGTGCCACCTCATTGACAGTGCCGTCGCCGCCGATGGCTACACACACGTCTATCCCGTCTGCGGAGGCCTGCTGTGCCAACTCGGCAGCATGGCCTCGATGGTCTGTCCACGTGATGGACCATTCGAAGCATTCGTTGTCAAGGAAGCGAGGTAATGCGTCTATGATGGGCTGTTTGTCATGCGTCCCCGAGATGGGATTCGCAATGAACAGTAGTCTTTTCTTCGTCATATCGGTACAAAGGTACTATAAAAGTTCACCATTCCCTCCTTTTCATCCCCTTTTTCAAGCAGATTTTGCACATTTTTGCAGATTTTATGTACAAAAGGGGGCGTAGTCAAAAAATAATGCTTACCTTTGCACCGCTTTTTGAACAGAAAGATAAAAACCTAATTATAAATATGGGATTATTACAAGACAGACTGGCTCAGTACGACCGCCCGCAGAAATATAAGGAGTTGGGTATCTATCCCTATTTCCGAGAGATTGAGGGCAAACAGGGTACTGAGGTCATCATGGAAGGACATCGCGTGCTGATGTTCGGCTCCAATGCCTACACGGGCTTGACGGGCGATGAGCGTGTCATCAAGGCAGGTATTGAGGCGATGGAGAAGTACGGCAGCGGCTGTGCCGGCTCGCGCTTCCTCAATGGCACTTTGGATTTACATGTGCAGTTGGAAAAAGAACTTGCTACTTTCGTGGGTAAGGACGAGGCTATGTGCTTTGCCACGGGTTTCACGGTGAATAGTGGCGTCCTTGGTGTGCTCACCGATCGTCACGACTACATCATATGCGACGACCGCGACCATGCCAGCATCGTTGACGGAGCCCGCAACAGCTTCTCGCATCGTCTGAAATATAAGCACAATGACATGGCAGAGCTTGAAGCGCTGTTGCAGCGTTGCCCCGAAGATGTCGTGAAACTTATCGTGGTGGATGGCGTCTTTTCGATGGAAGGCGACCTGGCACCTCTGCCCGAAATCATCGCTCTCAAGAAGAAGTACCCCGGCACGGCTGTGATGGTGGACGAAGCTCATGGCTTGGGCGTCTTCGGTCGTCAAGGCCGAGGAGTCTGCGATCACTTTGGCGTCACGGCCGACGTGGACCTCATCATGGGCACCTTCTCCAAGAGCCTGGCCAGCATCGGCGGATTCATTGCTGCCGACAGTAGTATCATCAATTATCTTCGCCATCACACGCGTACCTATATTTTCTCGGCATCTTGCACGCCGGCAGCCACGGCTGCAGCACGCGAGGCACTGCACATCATCCAGCAGGAGCCGGAACGTATTCAGAAACTGTGGGACGTGACGAACTATGCGCTCAAGCGTTTCCGCGATGCAGGCTTTGAGATTGGCGACACGGAGAGCCCCATCATTCCTCTTTATGTGCGCGATGTCGACAAAACATTTGCCGTCACGAAGCTGGCGTTTGATGCCGGAGTCTTCATCAACCCTGTTATCCCGCCGGCTTGTGCCCCTCAGGACACCCTTGTACGCTATGCTCTCATGGCTACGCATACGAAAGAGCAGGTTGATGAGTCCGTAGAGGCGCTCTCGAAAGTGTTCCGCGAGCTCGAAATCATAAAATAAGCAAAAAAGTGGGGCGAAAGTTTGGCCGTTTCGCAGAAAAGACCTACCTTTGCACCCGCAAAACCAAGAATGACATGCGTCCTTAGCTCAGTTGGTAGAGCAATTGACTCTTAATCAATGGGTCCAGGGTTCGAGCCCCTGAGGGCGTACTTCTTTAGAAAAGAAGTCGCATTCTTGATAAGAAGGTTTACCTTCGCACGTTGCGTCCTTAGCTCAGTTGGTAGAGCAATTGACTCTTAATCAATGGGTCCAGGGTTCGAACCCCTGAGGGCGTACAGGAAAAAAGAGGCTCATCATCAAGATGAAGCCTCTTTTCTTTGCCCTTGGCGGGAGCTGATGCCAGAACCTCCTCCTCCTTTGATCATCGAATGGCCAAAGGGTGAGAGGATGGGAAAAGATGGAACGCTTACAAGGAATAACTCTGGATGTTTCTATGCTTTTGAAGTCTATATGATATAAAATCTCATAATAATCTCAAAAAAACTTCCTTAAATGTCTTTTTTGAATGAATGTTCTTATATTGTCGAATGTTTTGTGTATCTTTGCGTTCAAATTAAAGAGATTTGCAAATGAAAGATTTGAATCGTATCAAAGTTGTGCTCGTTGAGAAGAAGCGAACTGCTAAGTGGCTCGCAGAGGAATTGGGCAAGAATCCTGCTACCGTGAGCAAGTGGTGTACCAATGTGTCTCAACCAGACCTGTACACATTAGACAAGATAGCCATGCTGCTCGATATTGACAAACGGGAGCTTATAACAGGAAAGGAGTAGAAGTATGGCAGACATCATCAAGCATTCAGCAAATCAGTTTTCTGAAAACTTTGAGACGTTAGTTTCTCATATAAAGAGTGTTGGAGAGGCATTGCAACAAGATGCCCATGTTGTCATCAATCGTAATATAACAACAAAAGCATGGTTGACTGGCTATTATATAGTAGAATATGAGCAGCATGGAAAAGACAGGGCCAAATATGGTGAAGGTCTTCTTCAGAAACTTTCAAAACGCTTAGGTGGTAAAAGTTATAGTGCCACAAACTTACGCAGCTACCGCCTGTTTTACACGCTTTATCCAGAACTGCGCCCCACTATCGCCAACTATCTTTTTGAACGTTTTGGTGAGGAAACGGTGGAGTCTTCCCCAATAACATTTCTTCCCCCGCAGATTCAGCAGTCACTGATTGCTGAATTGCGAGACGAAGGAAAACAGCAGTCGCTGACTGCTAAATTTGCAGAGACACAAGATTCGTTGATTGTTACAGGGATTTCTCCCGATGGCTTTGCCATGAGTTTGTCTGATGGGAGTGTAAAAACTGTTCCACAAGCTTTGTTCGACCGACTTTCTTTCACACATATTGTTCAACTTCTTCATGTCGAAGACTCAATGCAGCGAGCATTCTACGCTATTGAGGCAATGCGTGGACCTTGGAGCGTAAGAGAATTACAGCGACAGATTGACACCAACTACTATGCCCGTAGCGGATGGAGCAAGAAGCCTGAATTGCTCAGCAAAAAGATAAATGGAACAGCCGAGCGACCAACCTTTGAGCAGGATGTCAAATCCCCTTATTACTTTGAATTCCTTGGCCTTTCTTCCAGAGATGCAATAGATGAGAATGATTTGGAAGCAGCAATTGTAAGCCATCTGAAAGATTTCATCATGGAATTGGGCATGGGTTTCTGCCTTGAAGAAGAGCAGAAGAGGTTATTGATAGACGACCGTTATTACAAGGCAGACTTGGTGTTCTATCATCGAATTTTGAAATGCCATTGCATCGTGGAGCTCAAAGCCCATAGGCTGGACTATGCAGATGTTGCACAACTCAATATGTACATTGAGTATTATCGCAAGCACTATATGCAACCCGATGACAATCCACCTGTAGGCCTGCTCCTATGTACAGCGTATGGGCAGGAAATGGTGGAATATCTTACTCCATTCACAGACCCCCAACTATTTGTTGCCCGATATGAGTTACAGTTGCCAAGTAAAGAAAAGATTCGGAAATTCTTGATGCAAGAGAATGGGAATACGAAGAAATGAGCGGAACACAATTGTCTATAATAAGGCAATAGAAGGTCGTTTGAGAGATGTCAGACGACCTTTTTTAGAGACTTGATAGGGTCAATTTACATAGCAAGTAAAAAATTAGGCATGAGAAAACCCATTATGGGGTAAGGAACGGGGATAGTAAGAAATCTCAGACGATACATAACAGTAACTAGGGAGATTGCGTTAAAGAATGTGACAGGGGGCAATTCCGTCCCCTGTCTTACATTCAGATTAATTATTGCGTAATATCCTAAACAATGAAAAAGACAACGGATATCAACGATAACAGACCTGTTACCATAAGCAATAAAGTTATCATACATCCCGAACTTGATGATGGATTTGTACTATTATTGCTTGTGTCGTTTGATGACATATTAGTTCGTTGTTGACTATATTCACATGAAATGAACTGGCCCTTTTCGTCAAAAGTCAAAACGTAATCTCTATATCGATATTTTAAAAGTTTGTCCAGCCCCTCTTCGGCGTTGCCCTCGAACTTCAATTCTTGGTGGCAGATGCATTTGCAATCTTCATAGTTGATACCAGCCTCGTACTCTGTTCCTTGATATTTTGCAATTAACAGCATCTCAAAATTGTATGAGCCGTCTGCATTTTTAAAATCATCTTTAAACTGATTTGTTATTCCACCAGGCAAATTTTGAAAAGCACGAGCTTGTATATTGATTTCCTTGACAACAGCATCATCGTTAGATCCATGAAAGTTTATAGCGTGCGACTCGATGAGCTTGTATATCCAAGAGCCTTGGTCTTTCATCTCATGAGCCTCTCTATTGTAACCGTCTGAAATTTCATATCCAGTCAGAAATCCTCCCTCGAAAAAGAAGTTGTAGTTAAATCTGCTACTATGCAAAACTTTATCATCAGGCGAATATGAAAGCCCCAGAGCATCGGCCACAAATTGAATAGTGAAATTATGTTCAGCAATAGCACTATCCAAATCGTATTCCATAGAAAAACGGCTATAATCATGCGAGAAATCAAAGTCTTGCATATAATAGCGAACCTCTGATTCTGTCAATGTTTTCCTACCAGGGCTTGCTATGACACATATAATATCCTCAGTCATTACCTTAAGACAAACAGATAATATGTCATCACTATCATCACCATAATCACTTGGGTGATTATAGTTTGTATAACTATAGAACTGATTGTGTTCATATCCTAATGCCTGAAGGTCATCATTGGTGGAACCACCCTCTTTGATTTCTTTACATAAAACCCATTGATTGTCTTGTTTAATAAATACGCCCATAAATTTTAAGTTTTATTGTTAAACATGTTTGATAGTTTATTCAGTTGAGGAAATAAAAAACGTGTGCAATCTACTTCGCTTACGTTTTTCGAGGTATTGGGGATAACCTGTTATCTTAAACGAGTAAATGCCCACGCCGAACGGCGTGAACTATCTACTTCAGTTCATGATAACTTTGTCTAATTCCCCAATTGTCGAAAGACAAGAATCAAAAGTGGACGTTCAGTCTAATGTCCAATTTACTGTTATGTTCCCATACATCTAATCATTTTATGTTCTACGATTTTTTGTCTTACGAAACCGCATAAAGCGAAATCCGTTAGCAAAATTACACAAAAGTCTTCAAATTCCGACCTCGGAAGTGTAAAAACTGCTAAAATCGGTTTCAAATGGAGGTGATTTTGTAAAAATCTGGATGAAATGGGGCTGAAATTGCGGATTATTTGTTAACTTCGCACTCAGATTGACTGACGAAGCCGCGTGCCGAAGTGTCGGCAAAGGGAAATGACGGCGAAAGTTGACTTGCCGATGGGTCGGCAAGGGCAAACGAGAACAAAAAGTCTGTTGCCGACGAGACGGCAAGAGAAAACGGATGCTCCGAGAAGGTTGCCGACGGGTCGGCACGAAGGAGATGGTTCATGGATTAGGTTGGCGACGGGTCGGCAAGCGAAGTTTCAAAGAAAAATTGGCGTGCCGACAAGGCGGCAAGGATGAATGAACATACGATGACTGAGATGATCTCTTGCACGGTTTGTTTGACAACACTCTATGGTAAGGATTGCCAGCAAGCATCTTTTCAATGTCTGCCTTACGGATAAATGCCATCCGGCTGCTGATTCGTGATGCAGGTAGCTTCCCCTCGTTTACCAATTTGTAAACGTACTGGCGGGAACACCCCATGAGGATGGCAGCCTTGGAGAATGTAAGATACTCCTGGCTGGCGATGTCTATAACAGGCTGGACTGCCTTCAAAAAGTCCTGTTGTCTCTTCTTGCGCTGAGCCTTTGCTGCCTCGGCACAATGTTCTGAGCAATACCTCTGCGAGCCGCTGTTACAAGTGAACTCCTTTCCGCAGAAGGCGCATTTAGCATGGAGTGAGCTACATTCATAAAACGTTTCCTCTCATTATTTTTCCCAAATCATCCATCACTACCATCACTTGAATGGTTAACGCATTGTTGATGAGATACATAAGAAGTGACAGATGAGGTGATGGATAGGTGATAGAAGTGATGGATGGGGGCGCAAAACAGGGCTTTTATACAGAAAAAAGGTGGGCTGCTTTGGGGGAGGATAGTGTGCTCATTGGTGGCTGGCAGCAGGGCTAACGGGCCCAAAAGCTTTGGATTTTCTTTTTTACCGCCCTTGGTAAAGAAATATATCACCGATGGTATAGAAAAATATCACCGATGGTATAGAAAAATATCACCGATGGTATAGAAATATATCACCGATGGTATAGAAACATATCACCGATGGTAAAAACGATTATCACCGTTGGTAAAGACGATTACCACAAGTGGTAATAATTCTTATTCTGCATAATTTCACAAGAGCTTCTCAGCGTCTTATTCTTCCGTCCTTCATCGCAGGTCCACGACGGTGATGCCGGCTCCACCGAACTGCACGTGTTCGTCGCGGATATTGGCTACGGAAGGCACCGTGCGCAGGTATTGCCGTATGATCTGTCGGAGGGCTCCCGTTCCCGTGCCGTGCAGGATTCGCACGCGATCAATCCCCACTTGCGTCGCGTCGTCGATGAAGTGTTGTACTGCATTCAGCGCTTCATCCCCTCTCATGCCGCGGACGTCAATATCCTGCTGGAACTGTAGTGACTTCTCCCGCATCAGGTTTTGTGTCTCACGGCTCAGGAAGGTAGCGCCGGTGGGCGTTTCCTCTTTCTTGGGCGCATTGGACGGTACGAGTCGGTCTGTCTGCACCGTTGTGCGCATCTGCCCGAAGAGAACCGTTGCTTTTTTCCCGTCCACGGAGATGAGCTGTCCCACGGAAGTCTGTCCTTTGAGGCGGACAAAGATGGGGAGTGAAGAGTGAAGACTGAAGAGTGAAGAATGAGACTTACTATCAGGGCTTGAAGGTGACTTTGATTCTTCACTCCGAGCGAAGCGAGATTCTTCATTCTTCCCTTCCTTCTTCCTCTCCTGTCTCCTCTTGATTTTCTCCATCTTACGCTGAATGGCATCATCGTCCGCAGCTTCTTGACTTTCCACCTCCTTGATGCGGAAATCCTCTAACTGCTGGCGCACGCGTCGTGTCTGCTCCTTCTCGGCTTGTGCCTCGCGTATCTCGCGAATGGTACGTTCGATGCGTGCATTGGATTCACTGATGAGCTGTTCCGCCTCTTCTTTTGCCCGTTTCAGGATCTCCTTCCGTTGCCGTTGCAGCTCACCGATCTCATTCTCGTAGTTGGCAATGGCCTGCTCCATCTGTCGTTCACGGTTATGTATGCTCTCGCGCTTTTGCTGCCAGTAACGTCGGTCGCGAACGATGTCCTGCAGCCATTTGTCTGCGTTGATATATTCTCGTCCGACGATGTCTGAAGCATCGTTGATCACGTCCTCGGGAATACCGATTTTGCGTGCTATCTCAACGGCAAACGATGAGCCAGGCTGTCCGATCTGCAGCTGGAACAGCGGTTGCATCAGATGACGGTCGTACAGCATAGCACCATTGACGACGCCTTCTGTCTCCTCGGCAAAATGCTTCAGGTTCTGATAGTGCGTGGTGATGATGCCAAAGGCTCCATGGCTGACGAAGCGTTGCAGCATGGCCTCTGCCATAGCGCCTCCGATTTGCGGCTCCGTGCCCCCGCCGAATTCATCAATGAGCAATAGAGTGGCGGGGTCTGCAGCCCGCATCATCTGCTTCATATTCAGCAGGTGAGAGCTGTACGTTGAAAGTTCATCTTCAATGCTCTGCTCGTCGCCGATGTCTATCATGATGCTGTTGAACGTGCCCAGCCGTGAACGTTCGCCCACGGTGATGGGGAGACCACATTGAAGCATATATTGCAGCAGCCCCACCGTCTTCAGGCATACAGATTTTCCACCTGCGTTGGGACCCGAGATGAGCAGGATGCGCTGTCGGCGCGTCAGCTCGATGTCCAGCGGAACGACACGCTTGTTGTGTTTCTCCAGCGTGCGACGCAGTAGCGGGTGTACGGCCAATGTCCAGTCGATCAGCGGAGCGTTGGCAATCTGAGGCTCGGTGGTTGTCGTGGCCCCTATCAGCTGTGCCAGATGACCTTTTGCACGGACGAACTCGATGTCGGCCAGCATCTCATAGCTCCGTAGCAACATGGGAGTCAAGGGCCGCACTTCGTCTGTGAATGTCCGCAGGATGCGGATGATTTCTCGGCGCTCGTCGGATTCCAGTTCGCGGATACGGTTGTTGGCCTCCACCACCTCTTGCGGCTCTATGAAGACCGTTTTGCCCGTGGCGCTCTCGTCGTGCACGATACCTTTTATCTTACGTTTCAGTGCTGGTGCCACGGGAATGACCAGACGTCCGTCGCGCATGGTGGGCGCTACGTCCTGTGCCACGGTGCCCTCAGCCTGTGCGCTCCTTAATATCTGATGCAGAACGCGACTGATGCTCCCCTCGATGCTTGCCAACTCGCGACGTATCTGTGCCAGTTCGGGCGATGCCGTATCTTTGATGTGCCCGAACTTGTCTAGTATCTGTGAGATGCGGCGGACGAGCAGGGTGATCGTTGACAGCTGAAACTTTGACTGCAGATCAGCACCGTCTGACAGACGGGCGTGTACCATTCTGCAGAGTGCGGGGTAGGACGCTCCATCCCCGTTTCCTTCCAGGTGGGATGACAGAGGTGCCTCTCCCCGCCCTCCTGCGTGGGAGAGAGCCTCGCTGTCGTATGAAAGCTGTGTGCCATCTTTCTCTCCCCCTTCACGGGAGAGGTCAGGAGTGGCTTTTAATTTCGAAACAATAGATGCGATGGTTTCCAGTGAACGTTGCAGCGAAAACATCTCATCGACCTCGATGAACGTACCCTCCACACGGATGCGGTGCAGGGTGGGGCGGAGGTCGTAGTAGCCCTGGTCGGGAAAGTCGTCCACCTCCTGCATCAATCGTGCGAACTCGCCTGTCTGTCTGTGGCATTCGCAGATGCGTGCGGCGTCGGTCAGGAATGTCATTTCCGCTACGCGCTGTTCGCCCAGTGGGCTCAGACACTGTGCCGTAAGCATCGAGCGGATCTCAGTCATTCCTATCTTTTCTTCGAAACTTTGAGGGTAAATCATGTCTTGTCGTTCGTAATTCGGCGGCAAAGGTAGCAATTATTCATCAATAAATTGTCCGCCGCAGTAATAAAAGTTATGCTTTCATCGTGTGAGATTCATCCTTTTTTCTTAACTTTGCAGCCGAAATAAAAACGACAACCACGTTTCTAACAATATTTCTGTAGCATGAAAAGAGATTTGAAGAAGGTGCTAGTGCTGGGCAGTGGCGCCTTGAAGATTGGACAAGCGGGTGAGTTCGACTATTCGGGCTCGCAAGCGCTAAAGGCTCTGCGCGAAGAAGGTATCCAGAGCATTCTTGTCAATCCGAACATTGCCACTATCCAAACCTCCGAGGGCATCGCCGACAAAGTTTATTTCCAACCGGTGACGCCCTATTTTGTAACCGAGATTATCAAGAAGGAACGCCCCGATGGCATCTTGTTGGCCTTTGGCGGACAAACGGCCTTGAACTGCGGCACCGAGCTCTACCTGAATGGTACGCTTCGGGAATATGGCGTGGAGGTTCTCGGCACGAGTGTCGAAGCCATCATGAACACCGAAGACCGCGACCTCTTCGTCCGCAAGTTGGCCGAGGTCGACCTCAAGGTGCCTGTCAGTCACGCCGTGGAAAACATGGCCGATGCCCTGCAGGCCGCTCGCCAGATAGGTTTCCCCGTCATGATTCGCTCGGCCTACGCTCTTGGCGGTCTGGGCAGTGGTATCTGTCCTGACGAAGCTGCCTTTACGGAATTGGCAGAAAGCGCCTTCACATTTGCTCCGCAGATTCTCGTCGAGGAGAGCCTGAAGGGATGGAAGGAAATCGAGTTCGAGTGCATCCGCGATGCCAACGATCGCTGCTTCACCGTGGCGTCAATGGAAAACTTCGACCCTCTGGGCATCCATACGGGCGAAAGCATCGTCGTCGCTCCCACTTGTTCGCTGACACCAGAGCAAGTACAGATGCTGCAGGATATCACCATTCGCTGCGTGAAGCACCTCGGCATCGTCGGCGAGTGCAACATTCAGTTTGCCTTCAATGCCGTCACCAACGACTATCGTATCATCGAGATCAATGCCCGTCTGTCACGTTCCAGTGCGCTCGCCTCAAAGGCCACGGGCTATCCTCTCGCTTTCGTGGCCGCCAAGATAGCTTTGGGCTATTCGCTTGACCAAATTGGCGAGATGGGGACCACCAACTCAGCCTATGTCGCTCCCTCTCTGGACTACATGATTTGCAAGATCCCTCGTTGGGACCTTACAAAGTTCGCCGGCGTATCTCGCCAGATTGGTTCGTCCATGAAGAGTGTGGGCGAAATCATGTCCATCGGACGGAGCTTCGAAGAGATGCTGCAGAAAGGTCTGCGTATGATAGGACAGGGAATGCACGGCTTCGTGGGCAACGAGCATGTCCACTTCGACGACCTCGACGATGCCCTGAGTAATCCTACCGACCTGCGTATCTTTGCCATCGCCGAGGCGCTGGAGCAGGGCTACACGGTCGAGCGTATCGAGCAACTCACGAAGATCGACCCGTGGTTCATCGTCCGCATGAAGCGTATCGTCGACCTTAAGCACCAGCTGGAATCGTACAACAGCCTTGAAGAGGTGCCCGATGCTTTCCTGCTTGAAGTGAAACAAGCCGGCTTCAGCGATTTCCAGATTGCCCGCTTCGTCTTCAAACCGGGTGCAGGCAACCTCGAAAAAGAGAACCTCGAAGTGCGTCGTTATCGCAAGCAACGCGGCATCCTTCCCAGCGTGAAGCGTATACCCACGGTGGCCAGTGAACATCCCGAACTCACCAACTACCTCTATTTTACCTACACGCATGTACCTGCTTTCCAGGACGCCTTCACCCGAGGCACTATGCCCGGCGAAACGGCTTATACCCCTTCTCACGACATTTCCTACTATCACAACGATAAGTCAGTAATTGTCCTAGGCTCGGGCGCTTATCGTATCGGCTCTTCCGTGGAGTTTGACTGGTGCTCTGTCAATGCCATCAACACGGCTCGCAAACTGGGTTATAAGTCTATCATGATTAACTATAACCCTGAGACCGTGTCGACTGACTACGATATGTGCGACCGCCTCTACTTTGACGAGCTTACCTTGGAGCGTGTGCTCGATGTCATCGACCTCGAACAACCCCGAGGCGTGATTGTCTCTGTCGGCGGACAGATCCCGAACAACCTCGCCATGAAACTCCATCGCCAGGGTGTCCCCGTCCTCGGCACGTCGCCGGTAGACATCGACCGTGCGGAGAACCGCGACAAGTTCTCTGCCATGCTCGACAAACTCGGCGTAGACCAGCCCGCGTGGCGTGCTCTCACTTCGCTTGAAGATATCAAGGAGTTCGTCAGCGAAGTGGGCTACCCCGTGCTTGTGCGTCCCAGCTACGTCCTCTCCGGCGCTGCCATGAACGTCTGCTACGACGATGAAGAGCTGGAGCGCTTCCTGAAGATGGCCACCGAGGTGTCTAAGGAATTCCCTGTCGTCGTCTCGCAGTTCATGCAGGAGACCAAGGAAATCGAGTTCGACGCCGTGGCGGATAAGGGTGACATCGTGGAATACGCCATCTCCGAGCATATCGAATACGCCGGCGTACACAGCGGCGACGCCACGATGGTCTTCCCCGCGCAGCACGTCTATTTCTCCACCATCCGCCAGATGAAGAAGATTGCCCACAAGATAGCTGCCGAGCTGAACATCAGCGGACCGTTCAATATCCAGTTCCTGGCCAAGAACCGTGAGGTGAAGGTCATCGAGTGCAACCTTCGTGCCTCTCGCAGCTTCCCCTTCGTGTCGAAGATTCTGAAGCGTAATTTCATTGAGACGGCCACGAAAATCATGCTTGATGCCCCCTACCAGCGCGCCGAGAAGAGCGAGTTCGACATCGACCGCATCGGCGTCAAGGCCAGCCAGTTCAGCTTCGCTCGTCTGCAGAATGCTGATCCCGTGCTTGGCGTCGATATGAGTTCCACGGGCGAGGTCGGTTGCCTCGGTGACGATCTTCACGAAGCACTTCTCAATGCGCTCATTGCCACGGGCTATCGCATCCCCAAGAAAGCCGTGCTCATCTCCTCCGGAGGTGTCAAGGGTAAGCTCGATCTGCTTGAGCCCACGCGCCAGCTGGTGCGTCAGGGTCTGGAGGTGTATGCCACCGCCGGCACGGCAGCCTTCCTCAACGAAAACGGCGTCTTCGCCCGTGCGGTCAGCTGGCCCGATGAAGAGGACGACCAGAATGTTCTGCAACTCATCGCGCAGCATAAATTCGACCTTATTGTGAATGTGCCGAAGAACCATAGCAAGCGCGAGCTCACCAACGGCTACCGCATTCGTCGTGCTGCCATCGACCACAACATTCCCCTGATGACAAACACGCGTCTGGCAAAGGCTTACATTCAGGCCTTCACCTCGATGAGTCTTGAGGATATCAAGATCAAGAGTTGGCAGGAATACAACGCGTGAAGACATTCTTCATTACAAAAAAGCGAGGTAACATGTTGTTATCTCGCTTTTTTGTTGTACCTTTGCGCCCGCAAAAATGGTTAATGCTTCATCGTTCACTGTTCCAACCCATCCCGAATGACCTGTTCAGGAAGGAAATTCCCTGCCATTCCGCTGTGGAGGAAAGCCACGACAGGCTGTGGACAAGCAACAAAGAATGCTCCCTTTTTGTTAATGGTTAATTGTTAATACGTAAATACGTTATGATTTCAGTCTCCAACCTTGCCATTCAGTTTGGCAAACGCGTCTTGTACAAGGACGTGAATATGAAGTTCACAAACGGCAACATCTACGGTGTCATCGGTGCCAACGGTGCCGGTAAGTCCACTCTGCTGAAAGCCATCAGTGGAGAGCTCGAGCCCAATAAGGGAACGGTCGAGATGGGGCCGGGCGAACGCCTGAGCGTGCTTTCGCAGGATCACTTCCAGTACGACGACCAGACGGTGCTGGACACCGTCATGATGGGTCACACTGTGCTCTGGGACATCATGCACGAGCGCGATGCCCTCTATGCGAAGCCCGATTTCGGCGACGAGGATGGCATCCGCGTGGCCGAACTGGAGGAGAAGTTTGCCGAGATGGGCGGCTACACTGCTGAAAGCGATGCCGCAACGCTGCTCAGCGGCCTTGGCATCAAAGAGAAGAAGCACCAGATGCTCATGCGCGACCTCTCGGGTAAAGAGAAGGTGCGCGTCATGCTGGCCAAGGCCCTCTTCGGCGAGCCCGACAACCTGCTCCTCGACGAGCCTACCAACGACCTCGACCTCGACACCGTGCAGTGGCTGGAGCAGTACCTCTCTGAGTTCGAGCACACTGTGCTCGTCGTCAGCCACGACCGTCACTTCCTCGATGCTGTCTGCACCCATACTGTCGACATCGACTTCGGCAAGGTCACCCTCTTCGCCGGCAACTACTCCTTCTGGTACGAGTCCAGCCAGCTCGCCCTGCGTCAGGCACAGAACCAGAAAGCCAAGGCCGAGGAGAAACGCCGCGAGCTGGAAGAGTTCATCCGCCGCTTCAGCGCCAATGTGGCAAAGTCCAAGCAGACCACCAGCCGCAAGAAGATGCTCGAGAAACTCAACGTCGACGAGATACAGCCCTCCACGCGCAAGTACCCTGGTATCATCTTCCAGATGGACCGCGAACCGGGCAACCAGATTCTGGAAGTCGAAGGACTGAAAGCAGTGGCCGAGGATGGCACCGTGCTCTTCGACAACGTGTCGTTCAACATTGAGAAGGGGCAGAAGACCGTCTTCCTCAGCCACGACCCGCGTGCCATGACGGCCCTCTTCGAAATCATCAACGGCAACCGTGAGGCGCAAGCTGGCACCTATAAGTGGGGCCTCACCATCACCACGGCCTACTTGCCGTTGGACAACACCGCTTTCTTCCAGAGCGACAAGAACCTCGTCGATTGGCTCATGCAGTACGGCGATGGCAACGAGGTCTTCATGAAAGGCTACCTCGGACGTATGCTTTTCTCCGGCGAGGAAGTGCTCAAGAAGGTTAACGTCCTCTCCGGAGGCGAGCGAATGCGCTGCATGATAGCGCGTATGCAGCTGAAGAACGCGAACTGCCTGATCCTCGACACACCAACCAACCACCTCGACCTCGAGAGCATTCAGGCGTTCAACAATAATCTGAAGCTCTACAAGGGCAACATTATCTTCGCTTCGCACGACCACGAGTTCATTCAGACCGTCGCCAATCGCATCATCGAGCTGACGCCCAACGGTACTATCGACAAGCTGATGGACTACGACGACTACATCTCCGACGACCGCATCCGCGAGCTCAAAGCAAAGATGTATGGCGAAGAGGCATAGGCAGAGTCAGAGAAAAGAGAGCCCCCGAACGGAGTGAAGAATGACGAATAAAGTTTTCTTTGAATGACGAGTGACGAATGACGAATGACGAGTGACGAGTGACGAATGACGAATAAAAGTTACCTTGCAGGGCTGAAGTACACGCTG
>CAMVFC010000028.1 GCA_947166655.1 uncultured Prevotellaceae bacterium | reverse complement strand
CCTGGAAGTGATAGTTCTGCTCGTTGCCCACGACGTAGATCATCTTGTCGATGGGGAAGTCCTGGAAACGAAGTTTAGCGGTGCCGATGTCCTGTGTCATATAGACGCTGGTGCCGTCAGCACGCAGAAGAAGTTTCTCGTCCAGCCCTTCAGCTGTAAGGTCAGCCCATACGCTGCCATCATCGCGACGGTAGAAGAAACCTTTCTCCAAGCCTTCCATCACCTTCTCTTTACCTTCGAGATAGGTCTGGCTCTCATAATATATCTTATCGAAGCTGACACCGAGAGCCTTGTAAGTCTCGTCGAAACCAGCATAAACCCAGTCGTTCATTCGCTTCCACAGCGCACGCACCTCGGGGTCGTTCTTCTCCCATTTGACAAGCATGGCACGCGCTTCCTGCATGAGCTGACTCTCCTTCTCGGCACGTTCCTTGGCAGCCTCTTCGTCCATGCCTTCGGCCACGAAGCGCTCCGTCAGCTCTTTCAGCTCGGCACGGTAGTGCTTGTCGAAAGCCACATAGTAGTCGCCGATGAGATGATCGCCCTTCTTGCCGGTGGATTCAGGCGTCTCTCCGTTTCCCCACTTCAGCCAAGCCAGCATCGACTTGCAGATGTGGATGCCGCGGTCGTTGACGATGTTGGTCTTGACGACGCGGTTGCCGTTGGCCTCCATCACCTGTGCCAGCGACCAACCGAGGAGATTGTTGCGCACGTGTCCGAGGTGAAGAGGCTTATTGGTGTTGGGGGAGGAGTATTCAATCATCACCAGCGGCGAATCGGCGGTGACAGGCTTCAAGCCGTAACGTTCTTCCTTCTGGATGTCGGCCAGCAGACTCACCCAACAGGCATCGGCGATAACAAGATTGAGGAAACCTTTAATCACGTTGAAACGTGCCACCACATCGGGCAGGTTCTCCACGAGATACTGCCCGATCTCCTGCGCCGTGTCCTCGGGTTTCTTGCGGGACATCTTCAAAAAGGGGAAGACGACAAGCGTCAAGTGACCTTCAAATTCCTTCTTCGTGGCACCGAGCTGCACCAAAGTGCCGGGCACTTCCTGCCCATATAAATCCTTGATGGCAGCAGTAATTGCCTGAGTAAGTTTAGCTTCAATTCGCATATCAATGAACGTAATATATTATTATTCGGGCGCAAAGATAAGCATTTTTTCTCATGCACAGGGCAAAAGGCAACAAGAAACTACAAAAAAAGATGCTGTCCTTGGGAGGATAGCATCTTTTCATGTCTTGATTCTAACGCTTATTGGACTGCAGCGTCAAGTTCTGCACCAGCCTTGAACTTAGCCAGCTTCTTAGCAGCAATAGTGATGGGCTTCTTGTTGAGGGGGTTGATGCCCTGACGAGCGGGACGAGCAGCGACTGCAAACGTACCGAAACCAATGAGAGAAACTTTATCACCAGCCTTGAGAGCATCGGTGATTGCTGCGAGAGTTGCGTCGAGAGCCTTCTTGGCATCCACTTTCGTCAGGCCTGCGTTTGCGGCGATGGCGTTTACAAGTTCTGTTTTGTTCATAAATTTAATTAATAAATTAGGGTTAAAAGGATAATATGATACATGATCTCAAAAAACGTACTGCTAAAAGACTTTTCAAGGCCTTTTGTGGGTACAAATGTATATAATCTTGTTAATTGAACAAAGTTTTTCGTCAAAAAACACACACATTTCCTCATTTTTCTAAGCTTTTGGCCGTTTTTGAGCAATAAAATGTCTACTTTTGCCATCACTAATGCGAAAAAATATCGAAATGAACTTCTATACACCTCCCATCACCAAGCATCTAATCATTATCAATCTGCTGATGCTCTTGGCCAAGACCGTTGCCACGCGATACGGCATCGACTTTGACGACCTGTTGGGTCTGCATTATTTCATGGCCTCGGACTTCCGCCTCTACCAGTTCTTCACCTACATGTTTGTTCACGGAGGCTTCGAGCACCTTTTCTTCAACATGTTTGCCGTGTGGATGTTCGGGCGTATCATGGAACAGGTGATGGGATCACAGCGCTTTCTGTTTTACTACATCGTCTGCGGCCTTGGAGCGGGACTGATACAAGAAAGTGTTCAGTATGTCGAATATCTTTACAGCGGATTGTCGGAATACGAGGCCGTCAACATCGGCGGAGGACTCACCGTGTCCATGGACAGCTACCTGAACCGCTGGACTACCGTCGGCGCGTCCGGAGCCGTCTACGGCATACTCCTCAGCTTCGGCATGACGTTCCCTGAAGAGCGAATGTTCATCATTCCTATTCCCTTCCCCATCAAAGCCAAGTGGTTCGTCATTGGCTATGCCGTCATAGAGCTACTCAGTGCCATGGGTAATTCCGGCGATGGAGTGGCGCATATGGCTCACCTTGGCGGAATGTTGTTCGGCTTGGCCCTCATCCTCTATTGGCGTAAGCACCCCGGCAATGGCAATCATTTCTTCGGCGGTTCGTCGGGCGGCAACAGTTTCTTTGGCAACGGCAACAGCGGCTACGGCAACTACAACCAGCGTTTTACGCCATACGAAGATGTGACCTACCAGAAAGGGCCCTCCTTGTGGCAGCGCTTCAAATCGTGGATGGAAAAACAGCGTAAGCCGCGGATGGATGTAAACAATTCATACAATAAGCACTCGAAGGACATGCAATGGCGGCAGGAGAAGCAGGACCGCGAAGCGGAAATCGACCGGATTCTGGACAAAGTGAAGAAAGGCGGTTACGAGAGCCTGAGCCAAGAAGAGAAACGCAAGCTTTTCGACGCCAGCCAACGATGAAAGTGCTTAAGACCATAGCCGTACAGCTGTTCACAGGTGCGAATGTGGCCACGATAGCTCTGCTGTGGATTTGCTGCCTGGTCACTTACGTCAGTCCGGCCCACTTTCCACGCTTGAGCCTGCTCACGTTATTGTTCCCTTTTATACTCATCACCAATATTGCGTTCGTATTCTTCTGGCTGATCTTCAAGGTAAAACGCATCTGGCTTCCGCTGTTAGGCATCGGCGTGTGCTACACTTTTGTGAGAGACTATTTCCCCATCAATCTGCCGACATCGCCCTCCGACTCTGCGCTCCATATCGTCACCTATAACTGCCATGGGTTTGGCGGCAGCGATGCCAATATCGACGACGAGCACAACACCATCATGGATTACCTGGCCGAAAGCCATGCCGACATCATTTGTCTGCAGGAAACGGTTGGTGACACGCCACACCATAAAACCTTCAGGAAGAAAATGGAGGAACGAGGCTATGCACACTTCCAGATGAAAGGGAACGAAGTTTTCTCGCAGCTGCCAATCCTCCAAGGCGATACGGTACACATTCCTACCCATTCGAACGCTGTGACACGGCTCTACCTGCAAGACGGCGCGGACACACTTCTCCTGCTCAACGTACATCTGGAAAGCAATCGGCTGACACCTGCCGTGAAAAGTGCTTACATCGATGCCATCAAGAACCACGAACGCGACTCCATGAGCAAAGAACTGGAGCCCGTTATCAACCTGCTGACCGTCGCCGCACCCTTCCGTGCCGCACAGGCCGACACGCTCTCCTCTCTCATCGAGCGATGGATGCCCCGCCCAGTCATCGTGTGCGGCGATTTTAATGATACACCTGTCTCTTATTCGCTCCGCCTGCTCAGCCGCCACCTCGTAAACGCCTATAGCGAAAGCGGCAACGGATTAGGCGTGACGTTCAAGGAGCGAGGCTTTCCCGTGCGCATCGATCACGTGCTGTTCAGCGGCGACCGATGGTCCAGTGTTGCCACACACGTAGACCACGCATTTTCAGCCTCAGACCACTATCCTTTGCACACTTACCTTCAGAGAAAGGAACCGAAAACCGAGAAAAATCAATAGAAAAGCCAAATAATTGGCCTGAGAGGCCGGCAGATTGAAAAAAAAATTGTAGCTTTGCGCGCTAAAATTAAACAATAACAAATCACTAATAACTAAAAACAACAATGCAAAACAAAGGTTTCGTAAAAGTTTTCGCTGTTTTACTGGCCCTTGTCTGCCTCTTTTATCTGAGCTTCTCGTTCGTGACAAACCACTACGAGAGCAAAGCAGAAAAGATTGCAGCCGTAGAAGGTGAAGCCGCAGGACAGCACTATCTCGACTCATTGCTCAATGAGCCTGTCTATTTTGGCACCTGGACACTGAAAGAGTGCCGCGAGATGGGTATCGGTCTTGGCTTGGACCTGAAGGGCGGAATGAACGTCATTCTGGAAGTCAGCGTACCCGACGTGGTTGAGGCTCTGGCCGACCACAAAGATGATGCCAACTTCAAGCAGGCCATCGCTCAAGCCAAACAAGAGGCTAAGGAAGGCCAGGGCGATTTCATCACACTGTTTGTGAAGAACTACAAGGCAATCGCTCCGGGCAGCAGCCTCTCTGAACTCTTTGCCACCCAGCAGCTGCGCGGTAAGGTCAACACCAAGAGCACCGACAGCGAAGTCGAGAGCGTACTGCGCGAGGAAGTGAAAGCTGCCATCGACAATTCCTTCAATGTCATCCGCACACGTATCGACCGCTTCGGCGTCGTACAGCCCAACATCCAGGCACTCGAAGGCCAGGAAGGCCGCATCATGGTCGAGCTCCCTGGCATCAAGGAGCCTGAGCGTGTACGTAAGCTCCTCCAAGGTTCTGCGAACCTCGAGTTCTGGGAGTGCTATATGACCCCGGAAGCTGCTCCTTACCTCGTCCAGCTCGACAGCAAGCTCGCCGCCGCTGGTGTGGAGGAGACGCAGGAAGCTGCAGACAGCGTTAAGACCGAAGAAACTCCTGCCGAGGCAACCGTCGCCGACAGCGTAGCTGCCAACGACGCCCTGGCCGTCATTGCCAAGGGTGCCAACACAGAAGAGGCTGCCGCAAAAACGAGCACTACCGACGAGCAGGCCCTCAAGGCACACCCGCTGCTGGCCCGCCTGCAGGTGCTCAATCAGAACAACGGCGCCGTCGTCGGCTATGCCAACAAACGCGATATGGCCGCTATCGAGGCTCTCCTGCAGACACCCGAAGCCAAGAGCGTACTGCCCGATGACATGAAACTTCTCTGGGGTGTCAAGGGTATCGACAAGAACGAAGAGATCTTCGAGCTCTACGCCATCAAGGTCACCGAGCGCAACGGACGTGCTCCGCTGGAAGGTGATGTCGTCACCGATGCCAAGGACGAGTACGACCAGAACTCACGCCCCTGCGTTTCCATGCAGATGAACGTGGAAGGTGCCCGCCGCTGGGCTGCGCTGACCAAAGCCAACAAGAACCGCCCCGTGGCCATCGTCCTCGACGACTACGTCTACAGCGCACCGAACGTCATGAACGAGATTACTGGCGGCAACTCCCAGATCACAGGACACTTCACTCCCGAAGACACACGCGACCTGGCCAATGTGCTGAAGTCCGGTAAGATGCCGGCTCCCGCCAACATCGTCAGCGAGGAAATCGTAGGTCCTACCCTCGGTCAGGAGTCCATCCGTCAAGGTTTCGTCTCCATCATCCTCGCCTTCATCGCACTGATGCTCTACATGGTGGCCATGTACGGCTTCCGTCCCGGCATGGTTGCCAACTGCGCACTGCTGTTCAACCTCTTCTTCACCCTCGGCATCCTCACCAGCTTCCAGGCAGCACTGACCATGAGCGGTATCGCCGGTATGGTGCTTACGCTGGGTATGGCCGTTGATGCCAACGTGCTTATCTTCGAGCGTACGAAAGAAGAAATGCGCGCAGGCAAGGCCGTCCGCCAGGCCTTGAGCGCCGGTTACAGCAACGCCTTCAGCGCCATCATCGACTCCAACGTGACGAGCGTGCTGACGGGTATCATCCTCTACTACTTCGGTACAGGCCCGATTCGCGGCTTCGCCACCACCTACATCATTGGTATCATCATCAGCTTCTTCACGGCCGTCTATCTCACACGCGTCGTCTTCGACACGATGATGTCCAAGGACAAGTGGCTCGACCTCACCTTCACCACCAGCCTCAGCAAGAAGTTCCTCAGCAATACCAACTTCAACTTCATGGGCACCTACAAGCGCTCGTTCGCCATCTTCGGCACCATCGTCGTGCTGGCCGTGCTGAGCTGGGCTATCCGCGGTTTCTCACGTTCCATCGACTTCACGGGTGGACGTAACTTTGTCGTCCTCTTCGAGAAGGAAGTGACGCCAGAGAGCATCCGTCCGCTCTTCGCCGAAGCATTCCCCGAGAGCAACACCAGCGTCATCGCCCTCGGTACCGAAGGAAAGACCGTCCGTATTTCCACCAACTACCGTATTGACGAAGACGGCATCGACGTAGACTCCGAGATCGAGCAGAAGCTTTACGAAGTCCTCAAGGCCGGCGGCCAACTCAGTGCCGACCTCACCGTGGAGAACTTCATCAACCGTGACGACCGCGCCGGCGGCTCCATCATCAGCTCGCAGAAGGTAGGCCCCTCCATCGCAGAGAACATCACTCGCGGCGCCATCATCTCCGTCATCCTCGCGCTGATCGTCATCTTCGTCTACATCTTCGTGCGTTTCCGCAGCTGGACATTCTCTGTAGGCGCCATCACCGCACTCACCGTGGACACCATCTTCATCCTCGGCATGTACAGCGCTTGCTGGGGCTGGATGCCCTTCTCGCTGGAGATCGACCAGACGTTCATCGGCGCACTGCTGACGTGTATCGGTTACTCCATCAACGATAAGGTGGTGGTCTTCGACCGTATCCGCGAGAACCTCGGCCTCTACCCGAAGCGCGACAAGCAGCTGCTCTTCAACCAGTCGCTGAACGCCACCCTGACACGTACCATCAACACGTCCGTATCAACGTTCATCGTGCTGCTGTTCATCTTCGCCTTCGGTGGTGCCAGCATCCGCAGCTTCGCCTTCGCCATGATGCTCGGTGTCGTCATCGGTACGCTCACCTCCATGTTCATCGCAGCTCCTACCGCTTACCTGCTGCACGGCAAGAAGATCGAAGAAGGAGAAGAATGAAGAAAGAGTAAAGAATGAAGAGCGAAGCATGAGAATTACTTTCAAGGCTTGAAAGTGACTTTGATTCTTCACTCTACATCCCCGAAAGACCCACCCCCGACCCCTCCCGTGAGGGAAGGGAGAGCAGCACACCAAGCAGCTCCCTTCCCCTACGGGAGGAGTCGGGGGTGGGTCTTTCTCCTCACAGGGGAGCGGGGAGCGGGACATCCTACCCACCAAGAATGGAACAAAACCACCAAATCTCCACTGTGGCCGCCTCCTCCCACCCCAAGAGGGCAGAGGTCGCATCCGTCTTACCCAGCGCCATCCAGCGACGCTACGTCCAATACCTGCGGCTCGAACGCTCCTTCTCGGACAACACCCTCGACGCTTACCTCAAAGACCTCGACAAGCTGCTGAGGTTCCTACGCGACGAGGGCATCGACTTCCGCAGCGTCACCTTAGAGCAGCTGCAGACCTTCGTCGCCACTCTCTTCGACCTCGGCATCACACCACGCTCCGTCGCGCGCATACTCGCGGGCGTACGCACGTTCTATAGATTCTTAACGCTGGAGAGCGAGATCGCAGCCGACCCCACCGAACTGCTCGAATCACCCGCACGCGGCGAACACCTCCCCGACGTGCTCTCCGTGGAAGAAATTGACCTCCTCATCCAAACCGTAGACATGAACAAAGACGAAGGACAGCGCGACCGGGCCATCCTCGAGACCCTCTACAGCTGCGGCCTGCGCGTCAGCGAACTCTGCCACCTTCACATCAGCGACCTCTTCCTGAACGAAGGCTTCATCCGCGTCCACGGCAAAGGAAAGAAAGAACGGCTCGTACCCATCTCACAGCGCGCCATCGACGAACTCATGCGATGGTTCCAGGACCGCGAGAAAATAGCCATCCGACCCGGAAACGAAGACGCCGTCTTCGTCAGCTTCCGCCGCGGAACCAGCCTCTCACGCATCACCGTCTTCCACATCGTCAAGACGCTCTGCGCCGCCGCAGGCATACGATCCACGGTATCGCCACACACCTTCCGCCACAGCTTTGCAACGCATCTGCTCGAAGGCGGAGCCAACCTACGAGCCATACAGGAAATGCTCGGACACGAAGAGATAGGAACCACAGAAATCTACATGCACCTCGACCGACAGCACCTACGAGAGGAAATACTGAAGCATCACCCACGCAACATCAACTACAAAAGCAAAGCATAAAGAGCGAATAAAGGCTACCGGCAGAGGGCTTTACTCGATTCTCTTCAGCCTTTTCTGCCACTCTCGCCAAGTATTTCTGTCTGTTTGAGCTTTCTTTCACGCTCTGGCACCTCGACTCATCAAGTAAGCCCCAACCCCATATAAACATTCCCTTTACAGCTGTCGAGTAAAAACGCACTACCATGGATAGAGGGAATCGGTCATTTGACCAACATACAGGCTATGATTGCTGTCCGCTACATATTTCCCTTATGCAGATATATAGCGGACAGTAATCACGCTTCTGTCAGCCTTGGGCCCACACCCGCCATACGCTTCCCCCAAGGCCTCCACGCCTTAGTCTTATGTCCTGCGCGCCCGTGTTTTTCGCTCGACACGCCCAACACTTTTGCTAGCCAAGCCCAACACTTTAGTTTGTTCCATCGTGATGGAACCATCATTCCATCGTGATGGAACCATCGTTCCATCGTGATGGAACAAACTCCCCTGCCTGCGAACCCGACCTTCTGCACCGATGATGAAAGGCAATACCTGCCCGGGAAACGATTCTCGTTCCCTGAGGTATCGCTTGTTCATAAAGGTACTTATTTCGACTTCCTGCAATGGGCGTTCGGCTTTTTCACTTCAGAAAGAAATCATGCACATCAGGGCCAGAAGGACTTTATACGTGCCTGCTGACCGATTTATCCATTTACCGGCCGATCCACTGTTCTGGATTAAGTTTGTGCGTCTCTCGCCGCAGCTGGAAATGCAGGATGTAGTGCCCCTGCTCGTCGCGTGCTACGGTGCCAATGATGTCTCGTACCTTGACCTTTTGACCTCGCTGTACGATGCTGGATGAGAGGTTGCAATAGACGGAGATATAAGAGCCGTGGCGCACGAGGACGTTCTTCATCTCGCCGAGTTGGAAGACGGCCGACACCTCGCCCTCGAAGATAGCGCGTGCGCGAGCGCCCTCCTGTCCCATGTAGTTGATGCCCTTGTTGTCGAGCATGATGCCGGCAGCCACTTGATTCATGCCGAAACGGCGTGCCACACGATAGGGGCCCGTGATGGGCACGGGCAGGCGTCCTTTGTTCTGCTCGAGGCTGCCGTTGAGCTGGCGGTCAGCAGAGGTGAGCCACCGGCTGTCTGCTGCCGACGAGACATCTCTGTCAGTGTTTTTCTTGGACTTCCCTTTATCTGCCTTGGCACTCTTGGCAGAGGATTTCCTGGCCTTTGCCAGTTCTGCTTCACGCTTGCGCCGCGCCTCAGCTTCGGCACGCTTGCGGGCTTGCTCAATCTCATACGCTACGAGCTCGTCAATCTTCTTATTCAGCGCTGTCAACTGGCGTTGCTGCTCTGCAACCTGCTTTTCTATTTCACGTTGTCGCTGGTGCAATTGCGCTACATTCTTCTTCACTACGGAATGTTCTGCGGCAAGCTCCTTACGTTGGCGAATGACCTCGCTCATGACGACATTGCGCTGCTGCTTCACGCCAAGAAGCTCGTTGCGCTTGTCGCGCGTCTCGTTTTGCTTGGCAATGAGCTGTATGCCTAACGTTTTCTGTAGGGCGGCGTATTCACGGGCATAGCGCATCCTGCGAAAGAGCTGGGCAAAGGTCTCGGCAGAGGCAACGAAAAGGATGGGATTCTTCATGGCCTGAGACTGGCGTGCAAAGCGCAGGCTCTGAATGTATTTGTGCTTTTTCTCGGTGAGCTGGCTGTCAAGGAGGGCCAGCTGCTGCTCCAGGCGAACGACGGTGCGGTCCAGGCTGTCAATCTCCGCCTCAAGTTGGCGTATGTAGCTGAGGCGGTCTTGCAACTGGCTTTCCAGAAAACTGGCTGTCTGCTCGTTCTTAATCGTTTTTTCCTTGGTCTGGGAGAGTTCTGTCTTGGACTTCTGAATCCCTTTTTCAAGCTGCGTCTTCTGACTCTTGAGGGCATTGATCTTCTTGGTCTGTGCGGGCAAGGCAAGTGTCCACAAAGACAAGAGAAGGAGCAGGAAGGGCCGTTTTGCTGTTAACATATAACTGATGAGCTATTCTCTATTAATAAAAGTCAGCTGAACTACCTGGAGGTGTGCTTTGTAATCATATTCATGATTTCTTCAAACGTTACCTGCTTGTAGCTAAGGCTATTGACGGATGTCGCCAGACGCCCCATGGATTCATCTACCTGCAAACGGTTGAAAGTAATGTCGGCCCGATAGGTTCGCTTTCCAGATGCTACGGTGAGCGAAAGCTGATGCGGGAACGGCCTGCCGTCAATGGGAGTAAAGTCCTGATAACCGCAGGAAAAACTCAGCGCATTCTTCTCTGTCGAGCCGACGGAAGTTTGCTGCAACAGGTGATCTGCGGCATCGACCAGGAAGCGCAAGGCAAGCTTACGCTGGGCTGCCGTCACATGCGCAGGCTCCAACACCTCGTTCTGCTTCTTATGACTCACCTTGAAATCATCCTCAGCGGGCATCGTCTGCTTGCCCCAAACAAAGAGTTCATTCCAGAACAGAGACTGGAAGGTGGAGAAACCGATGCCGGTGTCCTGAACGCCTGGCAGCTCTGTCCATTTGATACGGGCATAACGTTTATTGATCTTGTCCTGCACGAACAGCTCTTCGGGCGTGAGTTCCAGGCGGCCCACTTCGAGCAGTCCCAAAGCTGTCAGCTGAAGCTGGATAATCTCATCGCGCTTCATCTTCAACGTCCCTCCCACGGTGACTTCCCGGCCATCAGCCGCAAGACGCATTGACATCCTGGAACGCAGACCGGAAACCACCTGGCGATTGGCATTGACAAGGGAAACGACAGAAAGGTTCTTCGCTTCCGTTGAAGAGCCGGCAGCCGACTCTTGCTCACCGGCCAGCGTCTCGCCGGCGCCTTCTGACACGACCTTACGATGGGAACCGCAAGCGAGAAGGGTCAGCATGAAGGTGGCAAATAAGACATGAGTAATGGGGTAGAGGAGGGTAGTGTGTTTCATTCGTTCAAATACTTACGTAGTTTTATCTTTCGCGGGAGAAGGGCAGACAGCCCATCGCCTCCCGCCTGCCGGGCTAACTTCCAGAAACGGACGGCCTGTTCGATGTTGCTGTTCTTGGCAGCGATATCGCCTGCATGCTCAAAGACGACGCCCGAGAGGGCCTGGTCTGCCAGCAGAACACTGTCTGTCGAATCTGGCGGGCAGACGCGGTCGATGTAGATCTGGGCCTCGGCATAGTTCTCTTTCAGGAAAAGAATCCAGGCATAAGTGTCGAGGTAGGTCTTATTCTGAGGTTCCAGACGAATGGTACGGTAACTCATCTCCTCGGCACGGTCCAACAGGGCGGCTTGTGCCGGCGAAAGGTCTCTTTTCGTATCTGCACCGACGTCGAGACTGAGGAAGTAGGCATAGTTGTTGAGACAGCCTAAGTTATCCGGCTGATAGACCAAACAGGAATCATAGGCAGCATAAGACTCCTTGACGGAGTGCATCTCGTGGAGCACGTCACCCATGAGCGAGAAAAGATCTGCCACCATCTCAGGACGGCTCTCGGAGGTCTTCTGCAGGACGCCTTCCTGAAATGCGCGTAAGGCTTCGGGCTTGCGGTCCTGCTGGTAAAGGGAGACGCCCAGATAATAATGGCATATCAGCTCCTCTGGATGAGTGAGGACGCCTCGACGACACAGCTCTTCCAGATGGTGAAAGTCCTGATGGGTGCCATAATATTGGATCAGCACGAAAAGCGCTTGTGTGTTGGCCGGATCCTGCTCGTTGATTTGTTCCATGGTGGAAACGAAGGCTGCTGTATTGTTCTCGTCGTAGGTGGCGAGATAGGCAGCCCTGAGCTCCAAGAGGTCCAAGTCACGCGGAAAAAGGCTGTCGAGACGTGCAAAAGTACCCTCCAGGTCGCGCTTCGCGATGGTGTCCAATCCCTCAGAGGCCCCCATGGTGTCAGCAATACGACGACGAAGCAACTCCACGCGCAGCGAGGACGCCGTGTTAGGAGCAAAGAGCAGGGAATCACGGCGGGTGGCATACAACGAATCCTGACCGGTATGCGTATAATAGTTCAGCAGGGAAAGCTGCAGCTGGGGATTGTCAGGGTCGCTGTGCTGCGCTTCCTCGTAAATCTTCCATGCATCCTCGATACGCCCCTCGTCAAGATATTGTTTGGCAATCGCCAGACGATAGCTCAACTCATGAGGATACTCCTTGCAGAGGGCTTCCAGCTCGTCCAGCGCACGTCGGGAATCGTTCAGGGCCATGTAGAGCGCGGACTTACGGAAACTCACCGCGGCCATCTTTCCTTCGAGCACCTCGATGCGGTCCAGCACGCGAATGGCATCCTGCAACCGTTCTGAACCCGTGTATAGACTGACCAGCTGTGAGAGAACATCTGTGCGCCGAGGCTGCAACTGCGACAGACGCTCCAGGAGAGGCAGTGCACGCTCCGCTTCGCGCTTGTTAATAAGATAGGAGGCCAGAGATTCCAGATAAAAGGTGTTCTGAGGATCAAATGCTAACGCTCGCACAAAAAGATGTTCCGCCAAAGAGTCTTGACGAAGCAGGAGACGATACAAGGCTAAATCGAAGAGCACCTCGGGGGCCTGGGAATCGATGCTATAGCAATGCTGAAGAAGGTCGAAGGCCGCAGCATGATTCTCCAAGAGTTTCTGCTTGGTGGCTTCCTGATATAAATATCGCAGCCGTTGCCGATCTGAAGGCTGCAGACGAGAAGACGAGGCCGCAACGCCCTGCACATCGACCCGAGCAGGCAGCACAGCAGACGAAGCCCGCCGGGCAGAACCGCAGGACGACAGGGCAGACAGGGCCGTCATCACCACTGCGAAGAGAAGAAACAGACGGGATATTCGCATGGCTTACTTATTCTGATGCTTCTACGCTTCGGTCAACGACCGGTATGTCCAAAGCCGCCGGCTCCCCGTTCTGTGGCATCAAGCGTATTGACAGGCTGCCATTCGGCACGCTCATGCTTCGCAATGACCATCTGGGCGATGCGCTCGCCGTCGCGAACGATGAAAGGCTGATCCGACAGATTCACCAGAATCACGCAGATTTCGCCACGATAGTCGGCATCGATAGTGCCTGGGGAATTCAGCACGGTGACACCGTGCTTAGCGGCCAGACCACTACGAGGACGCACCTGTGCTTCATAGCCAACCGGCAAGGCCATAAACAGTCCTGTGGGGATAAGAGCACGCTGAAGGGGAAGAAGCTCCACAGGGGCGTCGAGCTGAGCATGGAGGTCCACACCTGCAGACTGAGGCGTAGCATAGGCCGGCAGAGGATGCCGGGAGCGATTCATGAGAGGGATTTGCATATTATTCCTTATTTCAAGGGGCAAAAGTACAAATAATTTACGGAACACACGCGAGATATAAGGTTTTTTATCTAATTTTGCCCTCGAAAACATAAAAAATAAGGATGAACTGGACACAACTTCTAAGCAGCAAACGATACGGACTGGAGAATCAACAACAAAGGAAAGACGACCGGACTGCCTTTCAGAGAGACTATGACCGCCTGATCTTCTCGGCGCCTTTCCGACGCCTGCAAAACAAGACACAGGTATTTCCACTGCCAGGAAGCATCTTCGTACACAACCGCCTGACGCATAGCCTGGAGGTGTCCAGCGTGGGACGATCACTGGGCAACGACTGTGCACGCCTGCTGCTGGAACGGCATCCCGAGCTCGCAGCGACGCATCTGTCTGAACTGGGAAGCATCGTCAGCGCGGCCTGCCTGGCACACGACCTGGGAAATCCTCCTTTCGGGCACTCTGGGGAAAGAGCGATTGCAACTTACTTCAGCGAAGGGGCTGGACGATGGCTCAGGACATATGAGGACTACCAGACAGGGGATCGGCTGACGCCCGACGAATGGGACGACCTCACGCATTTCGAGGGAAATGCCAACACGCTGCGCCTGCTGACACACCAGTTCATGGGACGACGCCCAGGAGGATTTGTGATGACTTACAGCACACTGGCCAGCATCGTCAAATACCCTTTTTCCAGCAACTTGGCTGGCGAACACCAGAAATTCGGATTCTTCGAGGCTGAAAAGAAATGCTATACGGAGATTGCCGAGGAACTGGGAATCAAGAGAATTGAATCGGCACCGGGAACGCTACGCTACGCCCGCTTCCCACTGGTGTATCTGGTAGAAGCGGCCGACGATATCTGCTACGAGATTATGGATATCGAAGATGCACACAAGCTGAAAATCTTATCTACTGAAGACACAAAGCAATTGTTGTTGAACTTCTTCTCGGAAGAACGTAAAGAAGAAATACGTCAGCACCTCGCACAACTGAGCATCCATGACGTCAACGAGCAAATAGTATATCTGCGCTCCTGCGTCATCAATTGTCTGGAAAACGAATGCGTCCGCGTCTTTGTTGAGAACGAAAAAGAGATTCTGAACGGCACCTTCGAGGGCACACTTATTCAACATGTGCCAACGCCATTGCGCGTAGCATACGAAAAATGTGTCAGCACCAGCTACGGACATATCTACCACTCGAAAGACGTCGTGGACATTGAACTGGCAGGATTCAAGGTCATGACCTTTCTGACCAACTTGATGGTAGAGGCTGTGACACATCCCGAACGGGCATATTCTCAACTACTCCTCAGTCGCGTGTCGAAACAATATGAGATCCATGCACCACGCCTCTACGACCGACTTATGGCCGTCCTCGACTACATCTCCGGCATGACGGACGTCTACGCCCTCGACCTCTACCGTAAAATCAATGGTATGAGCCTGCCCGTCATCTAAACAGAAACGGAACACCAGCCCTCTTCTTTCACTGTCAGCTGATCACCTTATTGGCACCACTCGTGGGAGCTACCGCTTCTGGATGCTCGAGTACGAAACTCTCAATATGGCGCAGCCGCTTCTCATCGAGAATCTCGTTCAGTGCTATCAGAATACCCGTTTCCTCGACATCGCCGAAACCATAATTAATAGCTGTACCAAACATACGCATCGTTGGCGAAAGTCCCATGTAGGCATTCACCAAGGGAGGTATATTCAGCCCACGGGCACGGACCTCGCGATTCAGTATACGATAGTCCTTGCGAAAATCGTCCTCGCAGAAAAGGGCGGCCAGCTTCGCACGGTCGGACTCTATCTGCAAAGGCTTCAAAGGGAGTATCAACTGATCGGGATCGGAGAAATGCTTCTGAAGGAAAAACAATATCATATCTCGAGCAATCCGGTCATAGCTGGGATACATCGTCACCTTGCCGAAAAAATAACGCACATTAGGGTTAACGACCGTCAGTGCCCCCAGACCATCCCAGAGATTATCCATGGCAAAAAGTGCCTTTGAACCCGCACGCGTACTCTGATAATCTTTTGCCACAAAACTACGGCCGAGCTCAACAGTATATGGCATATAGTCACGCATAAAGCGTTCTGAGAAGTGAAACATGTGAGCCGTCGCCAACACAGGCTGACCTGTCTCATCAAGACGCCAGTCTTGTCCAAACAAATAACGATAGCCACCGATAATCTGTTCTGCCTCTGGATTCCAGACAATCAACTGGCGGCAGGGATTCTCCATGGTATCGAACTCATCCAAGTCACAGGCTAAACCAGTGCCACCACCCGCTGCACGAAAAGCAATCTCACGCAAACGACCAATCTCACGAACCACATTGGGAGCATTTTGCCACGTAACAACATAAATCTCATTATTGCTCTTGTTCGTGAATCGAAGACGGCGCTCTTCTGTAAGCTCTGCGCGAAGCACTTCTACAGGAATCGGGTCAATAATCTGTTCCATATCTCACTTTGCAATTATAACTTATATACCTCATCCTCTATCCAAAGAGCCCATTCGTTGAGGGTACGTGACGAATCAAAACACTTATAGGAAATGGGACTGCCAAAGCGAATGGTATAATGACCGCCGCGGGAACGATACATCTCATCAGGAAGGAGAACTTGCGCCAAATTCACTTTGATTCCCAAACGCTTTGTCCAAAGTGCAACCTGATAGAACCGTGGCGAATTTTGACCTATGAAATGTACTGGCACAATATCGCGATGCGTCTCGATACTTTTCTTTAGGAATGCTTTCCGCCAGGGTATATCGTGAATCTGGCCGTCTATGAGCCGGGAACATAAACCTGCAGGAAACATCAGAATATGGTTATCTCCTTGAAAAGCAGCATCAAGTTGCTGAGGTAATTTACGCGACTGAGGTCCAAACTTGTTGATGGGAATGCAGAGTGGAGCCAGTCCATCCAGGTTCATCAACAGATCATTGACGAGATACTTAATGTGCCCGTCATAACGACGTCCAATGATCCCACCAAGCGCCACGCCGTCAATGGCTCCTAATGGATGATTCGAGACAAAGGTCATAGGCTGGCTTGTCAAAGGTAGATTCTCAAGACCTTCTACAGTCAGTTTGACACCCAAATAGTCGATGACACCCTCACAAAAATCCACACCTTCACGGCCTTGTCTAAGATATTCATTAATAAAATCTTGATGGATAAACCGCTCGAGCCAACGAAACACAAAACGAGGTAACAATCGCGCTTTATCCCCTGCACGATCTCTGATAATCTGCTCTATATCTATCACCTTAGGCGAAGTAGATTGTGTCATAGACGAAAAACTATTAGCCAATTGTTATTTGCTTATGATTGATAATGTAAGTACCTCGAGGCAATCCACCGAGCCAATTGGTCCCGCGCTGTAAGCGAAAGGCCGTAAAGAAAGACCCCGTCCCCGTATAAACAGGCAACAACTGCGAACGATCACTTTCTACGCATAGATGACGGCCACGCTGCTGTATCTCAACAGGCCATGGCGACATCATCATCCGAGTGCGTACTGAAGGCAACTCCCGCGTAGACGCCACCGTCTTTTTGTGCCCCCTAACCAATGAATCGTTCGTCGCATGCAACTTCTGAGTATTCAAAGAATGAATCTGGGTTTCACCTCCTCGCACTTTATAAGCACAAGAAACAGCAGCCACAAACGAAGCAACCGCAAGAAGGTAGCGATATGAAAATCCTTTTATCCTCATAAGTACACGTCAAAGATGCTAAGCGCTCTTTTTTCGCTGCAAAAGTATAAAAAGATAAGCGAACAGACAAACTTTTCAAGATAAATTAAACATATCAACGGGGAAACGATGTTATTTCTTCACAAAAAGGTTGAAAAAGAGGTATTATACTTAAAGTAAAACTTTAGGGTACAAAAGTGATGTTATTCAACACATTGATACATTTTCAAAAAAAATAATTGAAAAACCCTTGTGTGTTTCAGTAGAAATTTCTAATTTTGCGCCATGGAACACCAATGTTACCACATCCCCGTGCTGCTCCACCCTGCTGTGGACGGCTTACACATCAAGCGTGATGGTGTATATGTGGATGTAACATTGGGGGGAGGAGGACACAGCCGCGAGATTCTGAGAAGGCTAGGACCGAAGGGGAAACTCTTCAGCTTCGACCAAGACAAGGAAGCCATCCGGCAAGTGCTAAATGATGAGCACAAGCATGAAGGAACATGGACACTGATTAACTCCAACTTTCGCTACCTCCGCAACTGGATGCGCTACTACCAGATTGAACACATAGACGGATTACTGGCAGACCTCGGTGTGTCGAGCCATCACTTTGATGAAGCCCAACGAGGATTCAGTTTTCGTAGCGACGCGCCTTTGGACATGCGAATGAACCAACAGGCAAATTTCACAGCAGCTGACATCGTAAACAGCTACAGTCAGCAACAACTTACGACCCTCTTTCGACTATATGGAGAGTTACATCAAGCGCCACGCCTGGCAGCGGCTATCGTGAAAGCGCGTCAACAGAAGGCCATCAGTACAACCATGCAGCTGGCTGATATACTGATTCCTCTATTGGGTCACGATCGCGAAAAGAAAGACCTCGCACGTGCATTCCAAACATTGCGGATAGAAGTGAACCATGAGATGGACGCCTTAAGCGAGATGCTCCGCACTGCAACAGATATTCTGGCACCCGGCGGACGGTTGGTGGTCATCGCATACCACTCTCTTGAAGATCGTCTGGTAAAGAATATCATTCGCACCGGTAACCTTGAAGGCAACCTCCAACAAGACATCTATGGGCGCATTCAGAATTCATTACGCGCTGTAGGAAAACCCATTGTTCCTGATAATGACGAGCTCACCGCCAATCCACGAAGCCGTAGCGCACGACTCCGCATTGCGGAAAAAGCATAAAAGACTTGAGGGGCGATAAATGAAAGGAGTAGGTCGCCCCGCTTTGATGATAGTTTCTTGGTAAAAGGATTAAAGTATGAAGACAAACGATGCCGCGAATAACATCGCTGATGATCCTATCTTCATTATTCACGAAGGATCAGAATTCGATGAATCGCAGACGACAGATGCAGAAAGCATGGAAGCTGAAGAGGAAAAGGAATCTTCCCCTTTGGAAGATGTTCCTATGGCCGTCGTCGCCGAGGAGGACGAAGGGCGTAAGCAGACCAGACATAACAATTCCGTCTGGAGCAAACTTTCGGCAGAGAATCTCCCGCAGATAACTCTGCGCGAGATCCTGTTCGGCGACTACCTCATCGGCACGTTCCTGCGCGGACAACTATGGTTTATTCTGCTACTCGTGGTCCTGGGCATCGCTTATATCAGCAACCGCTATGATGCCCAGCAGGAGATTCTCGAGGAGGAACGCCTGCGCCATGAACTCATTGAACACAAGAACTATGCACTTACACAATACGCAGAACTCACCCGGCGTACACGTCAGAGTGCGCTGGAACAACAACTTCGCAGCAAAGGCGACAGTACACTACTCTCGCCGACAGAGGCCCCTTTCATGATTCAAAAGCAATAAAGCCCGCACACCATGAGTTACGACAGCAAACGCACCATACCACGCTACATGTTCATTGTCATCCCGATGACCCTCTTCGGACTTGCCATCATCGGGAAAGCAGTGTATGAAATGACAATGCAGCAAAGTTATTGGGAAACCGTGCGTTCACGGATGGCTACCCAGCAACGCGCCATTCCCGCTGTCCGTGGTAATATCTATTCCACAGACGGACAACTCATGGTGGGATCGATGCCCATCTACACGCTACGCATGGATTTCGTGGTTAAAGACCCCAACAATCCCAAAGCAGAAGCAAAGATGCAGGCCCTGCGCGATAGTCTCTTCAACCTGAAATGCGATAGTCTTTGCGAAGGGCTCGCCCAACTCTTCTCCAATAGAAACGCTACCGAATGGAAACAATATCTTTTCGATGGTAAGAGACGCGGTCGGCGGAATCTTCTTATCGCGCGCGCGGTATCCTATATTAAATATAAGCAAGCGTTGGAGTTGCCATTTGTCAAAGAAGGACGACTCGTCTCCGGCTTCTATGCTGAGGAGATTCCACAACGACAAAAGCCTTATGGCCCCATGGCTACACGTACCCTGGGCTCACTCAAATCGACCTCCGACTCAGCTATGAACGGACTCGAATTTGCATTCGACAGCATCCTCCGCGGACAGAACGGGCTGCGCCATCGCGAAAAGCTTCGCCGAACTTGGATGGACAAGGTGGACGTGGAGCCGGTGGACGGGTTGGACCTCATCACAACCATCGACGTAGGAATGCAAGACGCCGCCGAGCGCATCTTGCGACGCAAGCTCATAGAGATCAATGCCGAGGTGGGAGTTGTCGTGCTGATGGAAGTGAAAACGGGCGATGTCAAAGCCATCGTCAGCCTCACACGCCTGGCCCCAGGACAATATGCCGAAGTAAAGAACAACGCTATCACCGACCTCTGGGAACCGGGTTCCACATTCAAGACAGCCTCCATGATGGTAGCACTTGAGGACGGCGTCATCACACGCAATGATCAGGTGGACGTCGGCAACGGCGTTTATATGATGCACGGCCGCCCCATGAAAGACCATAACTGGCGCAAGGGAGGCTACGGCCGTGCCATCTCAGTGGACGAATGTCTGATGTTTTCCTCTAACGTAGGTGTCAGTCGCATCATCGACGAACACTACCACGCACATCCTGAGAAGTATGTCGATGGCCTTTATAGAGAAGGCGTCGGCGTACCGTTTGACCTGCCCTTCCCCGGAGCAGGAAAACCGAACGTACGACGTCCCAAGACCGACGGATCTAACTGGAGCAAGACCGCCCTGCCCTGGATGAGCATCGGCTACGAAACCCAGATACCACCAATCTACACGGTAGCCTTCTACAACGCCATTGCCAACAACGGCCGCATGGTGCAGCCGCGTTTCGTACGCGAGATACAGCGAGACGGTAAGACGCTCAAGGAATTCCCTGTGGTGACGGTGAAGGAACGTATCTGCAAACCCTCCACCCTGCGCGACATCCATGAGATTCTGGAACGAGTGGTCAACGACCCGAAGGGACTCGGAAAGAAAGCTGGCTGCAAGCAGTTCAAGGTCTGCGGTAAAACAGGGACGGCACAGGTGGCCGATGAACACGGCAGCTACCATGGCGGTACGGCACGCTACATGGTAAGCTTCGCAGGCTTCTACCCGAGCGAGGATCCGCAGTACTCCTGCATCGTCTGCATCAAAAAAAGCGGACTTCCCGCCTCTGGCGGCGGACAAGCAGGACCGGTATTCAGCGAACTGGCTCAATACGTGATGGCTAAAGGAATCTACCGACCCACCCATCAGGCAGCAGACAGTACGTCGGTCTTTACGGCGCCTGTGCCCGTGGCAGTGCCTGACACCCTCGACGGACGAATACCCGACCTGACGGGACTCCATGCGAGGGATGCCGTACGTCTCCTGGAAACGCTGGGCCTCAAAGTACACCTAAATGGACAAGGAAAGGTTCGCAACCAAAGCCTCGCCCCGGGGACAAAGCCTCAAAAAGACCAAATCATCACACTCGAATTAAAAAAATAAACATAGATGAAACTATTACACCTCTTATCCGCTGTCGAGCCTCGTCGCGTCCAAGGCTCTCTCGAGATTGAAATCTCAGATATCGCCATCGATTCCCGTCAAGTGCAGGCTGGCTACGTATTCATTGCTCTTCCTGGAACGCAAGTGGATGGACATCAGTTCATCCCGAAAGCCATCGAACAAGGTGCTGTAGCCATTGTTTACCAGTCTGGCTATACGCCTGAGACCAACGACGCTGTGACTTTCATCGAAATGGAATCAACAGAAAGCGCCGTGGGCCCGCTGGCCCATCAGTTCTTCGGTTCTCCGACAGACAAGCTTGATCTGGTGGGTGTTACAGGCACCAACGGAAAGACGACTATTGCCACGCTGCTCTTCAAGATGTTCCGTGGATTTGGCTACAAATGCGGTTTGGTCTCCACCGTATGCAATTACATCGATGACGAAGCCATCGCCACCGACCATACCACGCCCGATCCCATCACGCTCAACCGCTTACTTGGCCGGATGGCCGATGAAGGGTGTCGCTTCGCGTTTATGGAAGTGAGCTCTCACAGCGTGGCGCAGCAGCGTATCGGCGGTTTAAAGTTCAAAGGCGGCATCTTCACGAACCTCACCCGTGACCACCTGGACTACCACAAGACCATCGAAGCCTATCGCGATGCGAAAAAGGCATTCTTTGACAGCCTGTCGCCAGAATCCTTTGTCGTCACCAACGCCGACGACCGCAACGGCATGTTCATGGTGCAGAACACCAAAGCACAGGTCCGCACCTACAGCCAGCGCACAATGGCCGACTTCCGAGCTCGCATTCTTGAGGAGAGTTTCGATGGCATGGACCTTCAGATCGACGGTCGCGACATCAGCGTACAGTTCATCGGCCGCTTCAATATCTCCAACCTCCTGGCCGTCTATGGTACAGCTATATGTCTGGGCAAGCGCCCTGAGGACGTGCTCTTGCAACTCAGCACACTGCATCCTGTCAATGGCCGCTTTGAGACCATCCATTCGACAGACGGGAAGATAGCAATCGTGGACTACGCTCATACCCCGGATGCCCTCGACAACGTTCTGTCGACAATCAACGAAATCATGCGCAAACCCCAACGGTGCATCACCGTCTGCGGCGCTGGTGGCAACCGTGACAAAGGCAAGCGCCCCCTCATGGCACAAAGTGCCGTGCGCGCTTCCGACCGCGTCATCATCACTTCCGATAACCCGCGCTTTGAGGATCCACAAGCCATCATCAACGATATGCTTGCAGGTCTCACATCAGCCGAGGACAAAGCCAAAGTCATCAGCATTGCCGACCGCCGCGAAGCCATTCGCACAGCCGTCGCCCTGGCCCAACCTGGCGACGTCATCCTAATTGCCGGCAAAGGACACGAAGACTATCAGGAAATCCAGGGTATAAAGCATCATTTCGATGACCACGAAGTAGTCCGCGAAGCCTTTGGTCTCTAATCCATTCAACAAAAATTCAACCATCCATCTCTCATGCTATACTACCTTTTCCGCTATCTCAACGAATTTGGCATCCCCGGAGCTCATATGTGGAGTTATATCAGCTTCCGTGCGCTGCTGACACTCGTCCTATCCCTTATCATTTCTGCCTGGTTCGGTGAATGGTTCATCAAATGGATGAGGCGCCGCAACCTCAGCGAAGCACAGCGCGACGCATCCATCGACCCCTACGGTGTCGAGAAGAAAGGTGTGCCGACAATGGGCGGTGTCATCATCATCATCGCCACGGTTATCCCCGCTTTGCTCTTAGGCCGTCTTCGCAACATCTATCTTCTGATTATGATCGGCACTACGCTGTGGCTAGGACTGCTCGGATTCGTGGACGATTGGACAAAGATGAAGAAGAGCAAGGATGGCATTCGTCCACTATACAAGCTATTGGGACAGGCCTTTTTAGGCATCATCGTAGGTCTCGTATTGTGGCAAAGTCCGGACGCTGTCATCCACGAGAACGTCACCATCGCCCAAGGCCCGGAAAAGGAAATCGTTGTTCACAAGAGCGAACCTGTCAAGAGCACCGTCACAACGATACCTTTTGTGAAGAACAACAACCTAAGCTATTCTGACATTTTCTTCTGGCTAGGCCGCTACCGTACAGCAGCGGGATGGATTTTTTTCGTCCTCGTCACAACCTTCGTAGTCATGGCGGTCTCGAATGGCGCAAACATGAACGACGGCATGGACGGTATGTGTGCAGGCAATTCGGCTATAATGTGCGCAGCCCTCGCCATTTTGGCCTACGTCTCTTCTCACATCCAGTTTGCCGCATATCTGAACATTATGTTCGTACCAGGTTCAGAGGAACTCGTTGTCTTCCTGATGGCCTTCGTTGGCGCGCTCATAGGTTTCCTTTGGTACAATGCCTATCCTGCCCAAATTTTTATGGGCGACACAGGTTCGCTGGCCATCGGAGGCATCATTGCCGTCACGGCAGTCATCATTCACAAAGAACTGCTTCTGCCCGTCATTTGCTTCATTTTCCTTATGGAAAGTGTCAGCGTATTGCTTCAGACCAACTACGCCCGCTACGGCAACCGCCGCGGCCTGAAGTTACGTGTTTTCAAACGTGCTCCACTGCACGACACCTTCCGTGTGGCCCCAAACCAACTCCCGGCAGACTTCCGTGTGCTTCTGAACTGGCCCAAGGGCTGTTGGCTGGAGTCGAAAATTACAACACGCTTCTGGATAGTCAGCATCATGATGTGCGCACTCGCCATCGTCACCTTAAAAGTTAGATAAGAATCATGAAAAGAATCGTCATACTCGGAGCAGCAGAAAGCGGTGTCGGCGCTGCTGTCCTTGCCAAGAAACAGGGTTTTGACGTCTTTGTCACAGACAAAGGCCAAATACAGTCACACTATAAAGAATTATTGGACGCCCATCAGATTCCATGGGAAGAGGGTCAGCATACAGAGGACCGCGTCCTCAATGCCGATGAAATCATCAAGAGTCCTGGCATCCCCGACAGCGCACCCATGGTGCAGAAGGTCAAAGCTGCCGGCATCCCCATCATCTCTGAAATAGAATTTGCAGGACGCTACACGCATTCCAAGATGATATGCATCACTGGCTCAAACGGCAAAACGACGACGACAAGCCTCATCTATCACATCTTCAAAAAGGCAGGCTACGACGTTGGCCTGGCAGGCAATATCGGTCGTTCGCTGGCCTTACAGGTGGCCGAGGAGCCACACGAATACTACATCATTGAACTTTCCAGTTTCCAGCTGGACAATATGTACGATTTCCGTGCCAACATCGCCGTACTGCTCAACATCACCCCCGACCACTTGGACCGTTACCACAACTCTATGCAGGAGTACACCGATGCCAAGATGCGCATCCTGCAGAACCAAACCAAGGACGATGCTTTCATCTTCTGGAACGAGGACCCCGTCATCCGCCAAGAACTAAAAAAGTATCATATCGAGAGCCGCCTCTGTCCGTTCAGCATCATTGAGAAGAAAGGCATGATTGCCTACATCGCCGACGGCGAATACGTCATCGAGCGACCAACGCCCTTCAACATGGAGCAAGAGGAACTGGCACTGTCCGGCAAACATAATATGTACAACTCGCTCGCCGCCGGCATCGCCGCCGACCTGAGTGGCATTTCAAACGACGTGATTCGCGAGAGTCTCAGTGACTTCGAGGGCGTGGAACATCGCCTTGAGTTCGTCTGCAAAGTGCATGGTGTCACTTATATCAACGACTCCAAAGCCACCAACGTCGATGCCTGCTGGTACGCTCTCGAGAGCATGACCCAACCCACGATACTTATTCTTGGAGGCCTGGACAAGGGCAACGACTACAACGCCATTCGCGACCTCGTCCAACAGAAGTGCAAAGCCCTTGTATACCTGGGCGTCGACAATCGCAAACTCCATGAGTTCTTCGACCCCTTAGGTTTACCCGTGGCCGAGACGCATTCCATGAAAGACTGCGTAGCCGCCTGCCAGCAGTTTGCCACGCCTGGCGATACCGTATTACTCTCGCCCTGCTGCGCCAGTTTCGACCTTTTCCATAACATGGAAGACCGCGGCGAGCAATTCAAGACCCTCGCGCGTTCCTTATAAAATAGTCCGTCAAACCCTTTACGTCCGTTGTCGTCATGACCCTCAAAGCCAAAGCCAATAATCTCGGAAGCCTGTTCGAAGGCGATAAGGTCATCTGGATCGTGCTGTTCTTCCTCTGCGCAGTATCCGTGCTTGAGGTCTACAGTGCCACCAGCAATATCCCTAACAACAAGGGTGCCTACTGGGCTCCCGTGCTGATGCACACGCTCTATTTGGCGATTGGTGTCGGCGTGACGTGGGTCATCCACCGCATCCCCTGCCGTTATTTCGGTTCGCTGGTGGTCATCGGTCCCGTCATCAGCATTCCGCTGCTGATAGCGGTAATGTTCGCCGGCGAGATTAACGACACAGCCCGCTGGATCAAAGTCTTCGGCATCTCAGTGCAGCCATCGGAGATTGCCAAAGGCTCGCTGGTGGTCATCGTAGCTTGGCTACTGAGCACCATACGCGACGAGAAAGGTGCCACCGTGAAGTCCTTCTGGTGGATCTTGGGTTTCTCGGCTCTCATCTGCGGACTTATCGTGACCGAGAACCTGTCCACGGCCGTACTGACGTTTTTCGTTATCTTGATGATGATGTTCATCGGCAACGTGCCCTGGCGCCATTACGGCATCTTGCTGGGGGCGATTGTCATTGCTGCCGTGACAGGTTACATTACGCTACGCTTCACACCCGACAGCATCCTCGACCAATTCGAGGGTACCCCTCTGGAGCGTATCAAGACGTGGTCTCACCGCGTGCGAGACCACGTGGACTTCCCGACAAATCCCGAGGAATACGATCTCAATACCAATCCTCAGATCACGCAGGCCCACATCGCCATAGCCACCTGTAATATCGTGGGCCGAGGACCAGGCAACTCCATTGTCCGTGACTTCCTGCCCCACGCCTATTCCGACTACATCTACGCCATCATCATCGAGGAGCTGGGCATTGTCGGCTGCGTGTTCATGGTGATATTTTACATCACCTTGCTCTACCGAGCGGCGCGCATCGCGGGGCGTTGTGAGAAGAGTTTCCCTGCCTACCTTATGATGGGCCTGGCCCTTCTCATCGTCACGCAGGCTCTTATCAACATGGCTGTTGCCGTGGACCTGTTCCCCGTGACGGGTCAGCCCCTTCCCATCGTCAGTAAAGGCGGCTCCAGCATAATGGTCAACTGCGCTTATGTGGGCATGATGCTCTCCATCAGCAAATATGCCCAGAAGCAACCCGAACCTCAAGAAGCATAATCCAATCTACACAAAAAATATCAATCAACGATATGAACGAACCTCTCAGAGTCATCATCAGCGGCGGCGGCACTGGCGGCCACATCTTCCCCGCTATCTCCATAGCCAACGCGCTCAAGGCGCTTCGGCCCGATACAGAAATCCTCTTCGTGGGTGCCGAAGGGCGCATGGAAATGCAGCGTGTGCCGGCAGCAGGCTATGAGATCAAGGGCCTGCCCGTGGCCGGCTTCGACCGTCAGCATCTGCTACGCAACGTCTCCGTGCTGTGGAAATTGCTGAAGAGCCGTCGCATGGCGCGGCGCATCGTCAAGGACTTCCGTCCCGACGTCGCCGTCGGCGTGGGCGGCTATGCCAGTGGTCCCACCCTCAACGTGGCCGCCTCGATGGGTGTGCCTTGTCTCATCCAGGAGCAGAACTCCTTCGCCGGCGTGACGAACAAGTTGCTGTCCAAGTCGGCCCGCAGAATCTGCGTGGCCTATGAGGGCATGGAGCGCTTTTTCCCAAAGGAGAAGATTCTTCTCACGGGCAACCCCGTGCGCCAGTCGCTTCTCGAATGCCCGCTATCCCATGCCGAGGCCACGCTGCAGCTGGGCTTCGACCCCGTGCGTCCCGTCATCCTCGTCATCGGCGGCAGTCTGGGGGCCCGCACCGTCAACGAGAGCGTCCTCAGCCATCTTAAGTTCATCGCCGAGAGCCGCGTACAGATTATCTGGCAGACGGGCGGCTATTATTTCGAGGACATCAAGAAGACCCTCAAAGAACAGGGTTGCCCCGCCAACCTGAAGGTGACCGACTTCATCAACAAGATGGATGAAGCCTACCGCGCTGCCGACCTTGTCATCAGCCGTGCCGGTGCCAGTTCCATTTCCGAGTTGTGCCTCCTGGGCAAACCCTCCATCCTGGTACCTTCACCCAACGTGGCCGAGGATCATCAGACCCACAACGCGATGGCCCTCGTCCGCAAGGACGCTGCCCTCATGGTGAAAGATGTCGATGCCCGCGAGCAACTCATCCCGCTGGCCGTGAAAACCGCATTAGACACTGCCATCCTCAAGCGCCTGTCCGCTAACGCTCAGGCCATGGGTCTGCCAGACTCTGCCAACATCATCGCACAAGAAGTCATTCAATTAGCTACAAGCAAATAACATGAACTATACTTCTGTCTATTTCATCGGTATCGGAGGCATCGGCATGAGCGCCATTGCCCGCTATTTCCTCCAACGCGGTCTCGTCGTGGGCGGTTACGACAAGACTCCTACTCCCCTGACGCGCGAGTTGGAGCAGGAAGGCGCTTCCGTGCACTACGAAGAGCGAGTGGACCTCATCCCCGAGGCCTGTCGCGATGCCCGCTCGACGCTCGTCGTGTACACCCCCGCCGTCCCTGCCGATCACGCCGAACTGCAGTATTTCCACGACGGTGGATTCGACATCCAGAAGCGCGCTCAGGTGCTCGGCACGCTGACACGCACACACCGAGGCCTTTGCGTGGCCGGCACGCACGGTAAGACCACAACGTCCAGCATGGCGGCCCATCTGCTCCATCAGAGCCACGTGGACTGCAACGCTTTCCTGGGCGGCATCACCAAGAACTATGGTACCAACTATCTGCTGGCACCAGCGAGCGACTACGTCGTCATCGAGGCCGATGAGTTCGATCGTTCCTTTCACCATCTATCACCCTTTGCCACTGTCATCACTGCCACCGACCCCGACCACCTCGACATCTACGGCACCGAAGAAGCCTATCTCGAAAGCTTCCGTCACTACACCGAGCTGGTGCAGCCGGGCGGCTACCTCATAGTCCATACAGGTCTCAAGATGCAGCCCCACCCGCAGCCAGGCACCACGACCTACACCTATTCTCGCAGCGAAGGCGATTTCCATGCCGAACACCTTCGCATCGGCGGCGGCGAAATCATCTTCGACCTCGTCTCGCCGTTAGGCAATATCGCCGATGTGCGGCTGGGCGTCCCCGTGGCTATCAACATCGAGAACGGCATTGCCGCCATGGCTCTGGCACAGATTGCCGGCGCCACGCCCGACGAGATTCGCAACGCCATGGCCACCTTCCGCGGTGTCGACCGCCGCTTCGACTTCCATGTACGCACCGCCGGCAAAGCCTACCTGAGCGACTATGCTCACCATCCCGAGGAACTCCGCCAGAGCATCCTCAGCATCCGCGAGGTGTACCCCACGCAGCGCATCACAGGCATCTTCCAGCCGCATCTTTACACGCGCACACGCGATTTCTACCGTGAGTTTGCCGACGCCCTGTCACTGCTCGATGAGGTGGTGCTCACCGAGATCTATCCTGCCCGCGAGCAGCCCATCCCCGGTGTCAGCAGCCAGCTCATCTACGACCACCTGCGTCCTGGCATCGAACGCCACATCATCCGTAAGGACGACGTACTCGACTACGTCCGCCATGCCACCTTCGACGTCCTCATGACGTTAGGCGCCGGCGACCTCGACAACTATGCTCCGCAGATCGCAGAAGAAGTGAAGAAAAAATATGAAGAATAAAAATACAGCCCCTCCCTGGGAAGAGGTCGGGGGAGGAGGCTCTGTCGGGGAAGTGATTGTAAATCTGTTAATACGGTAATCGTTAATCCGTTAATGCGGTAATTGTTAATTTGTTAATACGGTAACACGTTCATATGTACAAGACTCTCCTAAAAGTCCTCATCCTGGCTGGCGCAGTAGCCTATCTGATCTTTGCGCTCGTCCATTTCAACCGTCCTAAGCGCGACCCCGACTGCACAGGACTGGACATCACCGTCTACGATGAGCACAACACGCAGTTCATCAACGACAACGAGATTCGCGAACTGCTCGTTCAGAAGAAGCTCTTCCCCGAAGGACAGGCGCTGAAGGACATCGACCTGGCTCAGATGGAGAGCGTGCTGGTGGCCAGCCCCTATATCGACCGTGCGCTGTGCTTCAAGACCATCGAGGGCAAGATCTCCATCCAAGTGACGCCGCGCATCCCCGTGCTGCACGTCATCAACGGTGCCGGCGAAGATTTCTATATCGACAACTTGGGCGGCACCATGCCCCGCGGCCACCATACCATCGACCTCCCCGTCATGACGGGCGCTGTAGACCGCCACACGGCCGGAAAACTCTATTCCTCTCTGGGCGTCACACTGGCCAACGACAGCTTCTGGGCCGAGCACATCGGACAGCTGCACGTCGATGCCAATGGCGACATCGAGCTCACCCCCACCGTGGGCGACTTCACCATCATCCTGGGCGACACCTCCTGCCTGGAGGACAAGCTGAGCCGTATGCAGACCTTCTACACACAGGGCCTCAGCCAAGTGGGGTGGAACCGCTACAAGACCCTCAGCGTCAAATACGCCGGACAGGTAGTGGCAACGAAGAGAGAGAAAAAATAAAAACAAGAAACCATCACAAATAAATAGAACTATGGGAGTAGAAAAAAACATCGTGGCCATCGAACTCGGCTCGTCCGCCATTCGGGCCATCATCGGGCAGAAGAAGCCCGACGGCAGCCTTCAGGTGCTGGGCTATGAGAAAGAGAACGCACCCGACAGCATCCACAAGGGAGCCGTCTTCAACATCGACAAGACCATCTCCGCCATCGCTGCCGTCATCAAGCGCATCGAGGAGCGGCAGAAAGTCTTCGTCAACCGCGCCTATGTCGGCGTAGCAGGGCAGTCGCTCCGCACCGTGGGCAACAGCGTGCGCCGTAACTTCGATATCAAAGTGGCCATCACCGAGGACACCGTCGACAGCCTCAAGGACGAGAACCTCGCCTCCACCTACGCCGGAGCCGAGATCCTCGATGCCGTGCCCCAGGAATATCGCCTGGGATCACACCTCACCAGCGAACCCGTAGGCATTATGAGCGACCGCATCGAGGGCTACTACAAGAACATCATCGCCCGCCGCACCCTGCGCGAGGACATTGTCCGCTGCCTCAAGGGCGCCAAGATCGAACCCATCGACTTCTTCATCTCGCCCCTCATCCTCTCCAGCTACCTGCTCTCCGACACCGAGAAGCGCTCCGGCTGCGCCCTCGTCGACTTCGGCGCAGAGACCACCACCGTAGCCATCTACGAGAAGAACATCCTGCGCCACCTCGTTGTCATACCCCTCGGCGGCAACAACATCACCGCCGACATCGCCACCAGCCAGCACATCGAACAAGAAGAGGCCGAGATGCTCAAACGCACCTACGGCTCCGCCTACACCGATGAGCAGAAATTCACTGAGACACGCACCATCAACATCAGCAGCGACCGCAAGCTCGAGGAAAAGACACTCCTGAACATCATCGAAGCACGACAACAGGAAATCCTCGAAAACGTCTGGGAGCAGATCAAGAACTACTCCGACCGCCTTCTCTCCGGCATCATCTTCACCGGCGGCGCCGCCAACCTGAAGAACCTTGAGACGGCCTTCCAGCACTACTTCCACTTCGACAAGGTGAAGACACGCCAGCTGCCTGCCACGCCCGAGTACACCACCAATCTGAAGCTCGACCCGCAAAGCGCCACCCTCGCCACCCTCATCGCCATGCTACGCCGCGGCGACCAGGAATGCACCAGCGAGAAACCCATCGAGCCCGAACTCTTCGACGAGCAGCCCGACAAGGAACCCGAATTCACCGGACAGAACGGACCCGCCAGCAGCGAGGGCGTCGTACGCCAGGGAGGCAAGGCCGACGAGGGCACCGGGCACGACGAGACATCCGAGGCAGCACCCGCTGAACCACAACCCGACCCCCAGCCCAAGAAGCCCAGCGCCTTCTCACGTCTCGGACGCACACTCAAAGACTGGGCCAACAAGCTCGTCGAGCCAGACGAAGAGAAATAAAAAGTGAAAGAGTGAAAAGAAAATCTTATTCTTCACTTTTCACTAATAATAATTCGTAAATCCTCACCACTATGCCACAAGATAACACCCCCCAGAGCGGAGGCATACAGTTCAACCTCCAGCACGTCAACGAAGCCAGCATCATCAAGGTCGTCGGTGTAGGTGGCGGCGGCGGCAACGCTGTCAACCACATGTTCAACGAAGGCATTCACGACGTCACCTACGTCCTGTGCAACACCGACCGCAAGGCCCTCGAAGACTCCCCTGTGCCCAACCGCCTGCAGCTCGGCGAGGGCCTCGGCGCCGGCAACCGCCCCGAAGTGGCCCGCAAAGCCGCACAGGAAGCCATCGAGCAAATCAAGAACCTCTTCACCGACGGCACACGCATGGCCTTCATCACAGCCGGCATGGGCGGCGGCACAGGCACCGGAGCCGCACCCATCGTCGCACAGTGCGCCCGCGAGATGGACGTCCTCACCGTGGGTATCGTCACCATCCCCTTCCGCTTCGAGGGACACAAGAAGATCGACCAGGCCCTCGATGGCGTCGAGGAGATGGCCAAACACGTCGACGCACTCCTCGTCATCAACAACGAACGCCTGCGCGAGATCTACCCCGAGCTCACCGTGCTCAACGGCTTCGCCAAGGCCGACGACACCCTCTCCGTCGCCGCCAAGAGCATCGCCGAGATCATCACCATGCGAGGCATCATGAACCTCGACTTCCAGGACGTCAAGACCGTCCTCAAGGACGGAGGCGTAGCCATCATGTCCACCGGCTACGGCGAAGGCGAGAACCGCGTCACCAAAGCCTTCCAGGAAGCCCTCCACAGCCCCCTGCTCAACAACAACGACATCTACAACTCCAAGAAAGTACTCTTCTACATCACCTTCTCCAGCGCCGGCGACAGTGAACAGCTCAACATGGAAGAGATGAACGAGGTCAACGACTTCATGGCCAAGTTCCAGCAAGACATCGTCGAGGTGAAATGGGGACTCGGCATCGACGACAGCCTCGGCAAGCGCATCAAAATCACCCTCCTCGCCTCTGGCTTCGGCCTGCAGAACGTCCCCGGCATGGAGGAGGTCAGCGTCAAGCGCACTCGCGAAGAAGAAGAGGCGCAGCGCCAGCGCGAAGAGGAACAAGAAGAGAAGGACAACCGACGCATCGGATACTACGGGGGCGAGGACAACCAACCCCAGAAACCGCGACGGCAAATCTTCATCTTCTCCGACCACGACCTCGACAACGACGACCTCATCTCCATGGTCGAGTCCACACCCACCGCCATGCGCAAGAAAGACGAACTCAAGCGCATACAGGAGAAGTCACAGCAGGGCGACGAGCACACAGCCGCCGACACCGCTGCCGACAAAGCCGATGACAACACCTTCACCATCACCTTCTGAGCCGTCCCCACAGACCGCTCAGAGGAGAACAGTACACCAAGGCTCCGCCCCCAAAAAAGGCGGAGCCTATGTCCATCCCCATACTGTCTGACATGAAGAGCATCACGCTGACTGCCATCCTTACCCTCCTTCTCCTCGCCTCCTGCACGGGGCGCAAGGAAACACTGTACCGCGAAGCTCTGGCCGAAGCCAAGCGTCAGAACCTGGCCTATGAGCCTGTCACGGGCGACTCCCTGCTGCGCTGTGCCGTCGACTATTTCGACCGCCACGGCACGGCCAACGACCGTCTCCTCTCGCGCTACCTCCTGGGCTGCGCCTACCGCGACCTCCACGAGGCGCCCCTCGCCCTCATCACCTGGGAGGATGCCGTCGCCTGCGCCGACACCCTCAGTCCCGACTGCGACTATGCCACCCTCTTCCGCGTCTATGGGCAGATGGCAGACGTGTA